>NZ_MELG01000122.1:0-6048 GCF_001767535.1 Acinetobacter sp. GWC1_38_13
GTCAAAGCTCAAGAAGCACGTCGAGCAATTCAAGCTCTTTAATTGGTTAAATTGAACTGAATTGTCGTATTCCAGCAAGCCCATAAGCATTACATTTTTGGGCTTGTTTTAAATCAGCTGGTGCAACACCTCCTAGAGCAAAAACTGGAATATCACTCTTTTGAGCTAATGCTGCAAATCCATCCCAACCAAGTACTTTGCTATTTAGATGAGTTGCTGTAGGATTTACAGGGCTTAAAAAAATCGCATCACAACCAATCTGATGCGCATGTTGTACTGAAACAGCATCATGGCAAGCTGCGATATAACGTTTAGCTACAACCAAATCACCCTTTTTCAGTTGCATTAACTGAAATTGTTTAAGGTGGACTGTTTTAATTTTTTCTTGCAACACTGTATTTAATTGTTGCCAAACATCCACATTAACAATCAACTTCAATAATTGCTGTTCAGACAATTTAATTAATTGCTGTTGAAGTTTTTCAATGTCTTTACTTTCTATACGTAAATACATTTGTGAATTAGTTTCTGGTAATTCATCAACTTGATCACTAATTTTGATCAAGTGAGACCAGATCAATCGCTCTATAATCGTTGAATTTGCTTTTGGAAAGTTTAAGTCCGCGAGTTGATCTCTACTAAACCAAGACCATGGTTGATGGATTAAATTTAAAAGCTCATCAGGAACATACGCATGGAAGAGATGTAAAGTAACAATAATATCGTCATATTCATGTCGAATAACATCGAACTGATGCCACTCCTTTAATCCGATTCCTACCTCCTCATAGACCTCTCTGCGGCAAGCTTGCTCAGGTGTTTCACCTTCCTCAATTTTCCCACCAGGAAATTCATGCTTATTACCTTGATGTTGGTTTGCTTGTCGCCATCCAACTAGCACTTTAGATTTATGTAATAGAATTGCGATTGAAACATCAACAGTAGCTTTTGCCATAACCATCTAAAATCCTTGATATTTTAAAATTCATTCTAATGAGTTTGTAACCCAATTCACATGTCAAAGAATAAATAATTTGATCATTTTGTAAAATAATGAAATTTGCATTGACAGGCCTATTCGATAATGATTATCATTTAAAACATTAAAAAACACACCACGGAGCATAACAAATGAACGCACCTTTTAATCTTTTTACCCGCAGTACAGATTCAGCTCAATCGTTGCCAATGTTACATTCAAACAACTTGTTTGCCTTAGGACGTGAAATTCGTATCATGCATGCAGGTGAAGAGTATCGCCTACGCCTTACTCGTAACAATCGATTAATTTTAACTAAATAAGATTAATAGAAGAATAAACGTATAAGAACAATAAACGTGGGAATAGCAGTATGTCAGCGCGTACTGCTCTTTTTGTTCGTTAAATAGTTTTAGGCAATTGTATTTGTACCTTTAATCCACCAATTGATGATTGTGCAAAAGTGATCCTAACACGATGAAGTTCTATTATTTTTTTACAAATTGATAACCCTAAACCTGAACCTTGTGTTTTCGTTCCCAACACCCTAAAGAATCGCTCACCTAAACGTTCTAACACTTCTGTATCGAGTCCAGCACCTTGATTTTCGATTGTTAAATTAATGTAATCTGAATCATCATCGAGTTTTATATGAATTAGATGATTCACTTCTGAATATCGAATTGCATTATCTAAAATATTTCGCAGGCAGGTATAAATTAATTGTTCATTAGCAAAAATATCTAACTTCTTATCAATTAAGATATTTTGATAAACAATTTCCAAATTTTTTGTTTCGATCGCAGTTGAAAAGTCAGATAAAAGAAGTTTCATCATCTCATTTAAATCAAAATATGTCTTTGGCAAATGTTCTGGATGTTCAGGATCTAAACGCGCGAGTAAAAGTAAATTTTCCAGTGTTTGAATTCCACGAGAGACATCTAATTGTATGCTATCTAGCTCTTTTGCACGTTCTGGATATTTTCGTTGTAATAATTGTAGGCGCAACTGAATCGCAGAGAGCGGTGATCTTAGCTCATGGGAAGCATCAGCAGTAAAGCGTTGTTCTGCTTTTAATGAATTATCTAAACGTTTAAGCAAATAATTCAATTGAGCTAGGATTGGTTGTAATTCCTTCACCTCAAATTCAGCAAACTTAATGGGACTTAAGTCTTCTGCATTTTTTGCTGAAATTTGCTTAGAAAGTTGATGTACTACTTTAAACTGTCGCTTAATTAAAAAATATAAGATCATCCATTGTAATGACCACACCATAAGCAGAATCAAAAAGTAAGCTGCAAAACTATGCAATAACTCCTCAAATCTTTCCTCTAACGGTTGTATCACCAATACATTCATATTTGCTTGATGATCTTTCGCAACATAACTCCGCCACAATTGATGATTCTGCCAAAAGAATCCGTACCGATGATGATCATTAGGAAAAATGCGAGGTTCTTGAACTAATGGAAAATCTTCTGATTGTGTTAAAATAAGTTGTGAATTTTTCAATCTGTATTGAATATCAAATTGTTCACTTAACTCATCAATTTGCTTCCCTGAGCTGGTGGTTAGGTCAGAAAGAAGCAGCATATCTGATATCTCATCCATGATTTCATCTTGCACATGCATGGTTTGATAAACAGAGACAACTACAAATATGAATAGCGCTAAGCTGCCTACCATGACTGAGCTGATTAAGGAGGTCTTAATTAATTGATTTTGCAATGAGACGGTTTTCATTGGTTCAACCCAAGTTCATTCTGTAACCTAAGCCACGAATAGTTTTGATTAGTTGGCTACCAATTTTTTTTCGAATTTGATATATGAAGACCTCTATCGCATTACTCTCAATCTCTTCTCCCCAAGCATATAATGATTCTTCGAGTTGCTCACGGGTGACTATTTGATTTGGATTTTGCATTAACTTATATAAAATTTGAAACTCTTTAGCAGTTAAATTTACCGTTTCACCTGCTTTAAAAACGGTCTTCGCATTAGGATCGAGTTTTAAATCAGCAAAACAAAGATATGCTCCTGTCTGCTTCTGAGATTGTCTTAGTTGTGCGCGGATTCTTGCAGAAAGTTCCTCTAAGTTAAAAGGCTTAACTAAATAGTCGTTTGCTCCTAAATCTAATCCCTCCACACGATCATGAATATGGTCCTTTGCAGTGATAAAAATCACTGGAATCAACAAATGTTGTTCACGAATACACTTCAGAATGTCATCACCAGATGCATTAGGTAAACCTCTGTCCAGCAAAATACAATCATAATGATGCTGTTTTACTGCCAAGATAGCGTGGTCGCCTCGTTCAACCCAATCAACACTATAACCATCTATTTCCAGCCAGTCTTTAATACTTTCAGCCTGAGAAGCGTCATCTTCTGCTAATAAAATTCGCATAATAAGGTTCTCATAATGAATGACTACAATCTATGATGCCTTGAAAAGATCAAACTAGCAAAAAGCCACATGATTTCTCATATGGCTTGTTTAATTCAATCAGTTAAAACTGCACTTGATCGACATCAACTTCAACACGTTTCATCGGCTTATAATCGATATCAATCTCACCGATCAAAGTCACAGGAGTTTTAGCAGATACTGGTTTACCTTTCCATAAATCATCATCAATATCGACAGTCATAGAACCTGTTTCGTCACTAAACTGGTATTTTTCATCACCGGTTGCTTTCACAATATAGCCTTTAAGCATAACAGGTGAATCATCTTTAAGTGTCAAAGCTTGTTTAACTGATGTCGTTTGTGTTGGTGCTAAAGCCTGTTGATTAACTGCACCCGTGTTCGCTAAAGCAAATGTTGTTGTAGCAACTAAGCCTGAAATTACAGCAATTTTAGAGAACATATTCATCTATTTACCCTTGTTTATGTATTCACTTTTGATAAAGCTATTTAAACAAAGCTAGATGAGGTGAATCTTAAGATTTCTATTGTGCTTAACTCAATGGTACGACACGGAGAACTTCTTCCAAAGTTGTTACGCCTTCAATCACTTTACGTGCACCTGCAATTCTCAAAGGTTCAACACCCTCTTTTTTTGCCTGTACTTTTAAATCATTCAAAGTTCCATGTGCACTAATCAAAGATTTGAGTTCGAGACTCACTGGCATAAACTCATAAATTCCTACACGACCTTTATAACCTGTATGACGACAGGTTTCACATCCAACCGCCTTATACATCGTTTCAGGCATTTCCATAATGTAATCAAAAGTCAGGTGTTCCCACTCTTGTTCATTCATTGAGGTTTCTTGTTTACATTGTGGACATAAACGACGGACCAACCGTTGTGCCAACACACCAAGAATGGTAGCAGCTGTTAAAAATGGTTGAACACCCAAATCATGCAGACGAGTTAAACTTGAAGGTGCATCATTGGTATGTAAAGTTGAGAGTACCAAATGTCCTGTGAGTGCGGCTTGAATTGCCATATTTGCAGTATCGTGATCACGAATCTCACCCACCATGATGATATCGGGGTCTTGACGCATCAAAGCTCGTACACCATCTGCGAATCCCAATTCAATCGTTGGATTAACCTGCATTTGGTTAAAACTTGGCTCCAACATTTCGATTGGATCTTCAATCGTACATACATTCACTTGTTCAGTAGCTAACTGCTTCAATGAGGAATATAGAGTTGTGGTTTTACCAGAGCCTGTTGGACCTGTTACTAAAATAATCCCATGACTATGTTGCGTTAATTGCTGCCAACTATGTAACAAATGTCCTTCGAATCCCAGTTGTTGAAAACTTCTAACCAACACTTCCGGATCAAAAATACGCATTACCAACTTTTCACCAAATGCTGTAGGCAAAGTTGATAAACGTAACTCTGTTTCTTGTCCTTTAGGTGTTCGTGTTTTCAAACGACCATCTTGTGGTTTACGTTTTTCAGCGACATTCATTCGACCAAGAATTTTAATCCGTGAAATCACTGCTGTGAGAGTATTTGCAGGCATATTATAAATTGTATGTAATACACCATCGATACGAAAACGTACCTTTCCCTTTTCCTTGCGAGGTTCTAGATGGATATCGCTAGCACCTTGCTCGAAAGCAAATTGCAACACCCAATCCACCAATTTAACAATGTGCTGATCATTAGCATCAGGATTTTGGGTATCACCAAGCTGTAATAGAGCTTCAACACCCTTATTATCTCGATCGAAAGGACTAGAGTTTTGAGAGGAATTTACAGCTCGACTGACTTGATAATACTCAACCAAATAGCGACGAAGCTGTTCAGGATTGATGAGAACGGGTTCAACTTTTTTAGGACTGAGGCTCCTCTCTAAATTATTTTTCCACTCCAAAGAAAATGGTTGATCCGTACCAATCAGAATACGATCTGCGTGTACTTCAACGGCAAGAATATGGTTCCGTACAGCAAACTCCTGCGACATAACCCCAGTTAAAACTGCTACATCAGCTTTTAATGGATCAATAACAAACAAAGGAACTTGAGACTTTTCAGCCAACCATAGACATAAGCGATTTAGTGTTAAGGTTTGCCCAGCATTTAGCTGGTCTTTTAAATTAAAGTTTGCTATCCATTGAAGAGGATGCCATTTCAATTGTTCTTTTTGGCGATGTGTAGTTTGTACCAATAATTTATCACGCTCATTAATTCTTCCGTCTTTTTGTAATTGTTCTAAACACCAAAAAATATCGATTTCAAAGTTAAACGTCATTGTTATACCCCAACTAATTTCTATAATATAACAGAGAACCAGCAGAATCTGTCAGATCATTTTGTAGATTCCAAATCAGTAAATACGCCTTGAAAACATAGACATAAGTTCAATAATTTGACTATAAACTTTGTAAAATTGTGATATAAGTTTTAGAAACTATTAAATATTTGAAATGTTTCATCCTTCCATATCAATGCTGCATGATGAACATATAACAACAGAGATAAACTATGGCTGAACTCATGAATTATTCGATACAAAATATGAACCGTACCGGGTTTGTCGGAGACTTTTTTATTTAAGTTAGGCCACCTGACCTAACGGGTTAATCTTATCATAGTACATTG
>NZ_MELG01000123.1:0-6583 GCF_001767535.1 Acinetobacter sp. GWC1_38_13
TCATTAATTGATTTGCCGATAAAAAAATATCGTTCGGTGTTCCAAAGATCAGAATGGATGTGGTGACTATAGTCCCAGACAGATAACATCCCAGAAATTGTTGAAATTATTAAGCTTATGATCATGAATAGTTTAATTTTTACAGGAACAGCTTTCAGTTGCTTATGGGTATGGTAATAGCTTTTACACATGCAAAAGATAAAAGGTAAAGCCACAACAGATGAAGTAATTTGCAATATGAAATGTAAGGGATAATTTAAACCAAATATTGAAATATTCTGAGCCAGTAAATCTTTAAAAGCGAAAGTTCGAAAATCGAGATGCGTTAAACCATCCCATACTAAGTGGGTTGCGGTACCGATGATAATTGCAAAACAAGTCATTAATACGAAAGTGATGATTTGATCAAACGATTTAATATTTAGAGGATGAATGATTCCAAGTACTCGATACATCACAGGGCGATAGATCAGATACCAAAGTAAGCAGAAAAACAAACCTATCGGAAGATTCGGAAATAAAATACCTGACCACTGATGAGTTGTGTCAATACTTTCATCTGTAAATAAACGATATAGATCAGGTGTCATGCATCCAATCGCCAAAGTAGCAATAGGAAGATGTCCTTTAGTCAGTTTTGATAATGGTGGTGCAAGTACAGCGTGGGAAAGTGTAAAAGGCATATCGTTAGAAAACGAGTTTTTATGAAATCATGGAGCAGCAGTGTAGCAAATGTTTCGTGTTGTGATGTTTCTTATTGCAAATTGGATGAAATGTTATAATATAACAAAAATAAATTGATTCGAGATAATGTTCATGTTGTTTTATAAAAATATATTAACGCTGTCTATATTAGCAGCTGTTTCTGTAACAGCTTTTGCTGCTGAAAACGAAAAAGTTGAAAGCTTAGAAACGATTAGAATCAAAGCGCATCCATTGGAACAAACCTCACAGGATTTTGCGGTAGCCGATAGTGTGATTGATCAAACTAAATTATCACAAGGTGCCGTAACCATTGGGGATGTACTTGGGCAACAAACGGGGATTTATTCAAATCAGTTCGGCGCTGGTTCAAGTCGTCCTGTCATCCGCGGTCAAGATGGTGCTCGAGTCAAAATCTTACAAAACTCATCTGAAAACATTGATGTATCGACATTATCACCTGATCATGCAGTAACTGTAGATCCTGCGTTAGCAAAACAGGTCGAAGTGATTCGTGGTCCTTCTACATTATTATTTGGTGCAGGTACAGTAGGTGGTTTAGTCAATGTGATTGACAGTAAGTTACCTACGCAAATGCCTGAAAAAGGTTATGAAGGAAATGTTGGATTACGCTACAACACGGGAAGTGATGAAAAGCTGGCAAGTGCTGGTGTTACAGTTGGTTTAGGCGATCAAGTAGCATTACGTGTTGAAGGTTTAAAACGTGATGCGAATAATTACATTGCACCCGATTATTTTCATGAAGGTGAAAAAGAGCGTCGAGTTGATAATACTTTTGCTGAAGGTCAAACTGTAAATGTTGGTTTGTCATGGATCTACGATCGTGGTTTTACAGGGATTTCTTACAGTAATCGTCAAGATAAATATGGTCTACCTGGCCATAGTCATGAATATGAAAGTTGTGAAGCTCATTTAGTTGGGACTCCACATTTACATTGTGGTGATCATGAACACGAAGATGAGCATGGTGGTGATCATCATGATGAATATGAAGGTGAACACGTACATGAAGCAGGACCGTGGATTGATTTAAAATCTGAACGTTATGACATTCGTTCTGAATTAGACAATCCGTTCAAAGGTTTTAAGAAGTTTAGAGTGCAAGCAAGCTATACAGACTATCAGCACGATGAAATTGAAGAAGATAAGATTGCTACTCGCTTCAAGAATAAAGCATATGATGGACGTGTTGAGTTGGTACATAACCCAATCGGAGCATGGGAAGGTGTGATAGGTACTCAGTATGGGCAACAGAAATTAAATTTAACGGGTGAAGAAGCATTTTTAGCGCCAAATACGACAAAAAAATGGAGTCTTTTTGCTCTAGAACATGCTCAATTCAATGACGTACATGTTGAGTTGGCAGCTCGTGTGGATCAACAAAAAATCGATATCGAAGATTCAAGTAAGAAAGATTTTGATGGTTCAGCATTTTCTGCTTCAGGTGCCGCTAACTGGGAATTTGCACCAGACTATAAACTTTCTTTAGTTGCATCGCATCAACAACGCCTACCACTAGCTCAGGAGTTATATGCTGATGGTAAACATTTTGCGACCAATACCTATGAGTTAGGAAATGATCAGCTCAAAAAAGAGCAGTCGAACAATGTGGAATTAGGCTTCCATTATGATAATAATCGTTTTGATTATCATATCCATGTTTATCATAACTGGTTTGATGACTACATTTACGCACAAACTTTAGATCGTTACGAAGACTTCCGCCTAGTAAAATATACTCAAGACAAAGCACGTTTTTATGGAGCTGAGGCAGAAGCTGCTTACCAAATTTCTCCTACATACAAAATCGGTGTGTTTGGTGATTACGTGCGTGGAAAAATCGACAATGAAAATGCTCCACGTGTTCCAGCGGGGCGTTTAGGGACTAAAGTAAATGCTGATTTTGGTGATGGTTTCACTGGATCTGCTGAGTATTATCATGTCTTTAACCAAGATAAAATCACGGCATATGAAACCGAAACACAAGGTTATAATATGTTGAATCTTGGTGTCGCATACTCGGGTCAATATAGTAATTTAGGTAATTATCGCGTTTTTCTAAATGCAAATAACCTTTTAGATGACCAAATTTATCAACATGCATCGTTCCTCTCAACGATCCCTCAAGTTGGTCGTAATTTTACAGTTGGTGTAAATTTTAACTTTTAATTTTCACTGAAATCTTATTGAAATATCAATCTATAAGCTCTAGCCTTGGTTCATTAGGCTAGGGCTTTTTTCTGTTTATATGCGCATCTTCCAAAGAATTCATCAAAAGTTAAACTGGTCAGGTCGACGTTACATGGCAGTGATTTTATGTATTTTAGCTATAGGATATATTGCTTCTGCAATTTATCATACGGTGAAACCTCTTCCTAAAGGATTGAATTTCACTGGTCAATTACGTCATGCCAATGTGAAATTTCTAGCAGACCAAACTTATGTAGATGCGCAAGGAAAGCAACATCTCGATCAGAAAATTTTTACTGAAATTTTTAAATTAATTGATGATGCACAAACCACAATTGTGCTGGATATGTTTTTGTTTAATCAAGAAGTAGGTCAATCCAAGGTTCAGCAAATCCCTTTGATGCAAAAATTAACAGATGCACTGATTCTAAAGCGACAACAGAACCCGGCCATTCAAATTGTATTGATCACTGATCCAATCAACTCTGTATATGGTGGGATTGCACCTGAACATTATCGTTTATTGCGCCAAGCAGGTATTGATGTAATCGAAACAGATTTGAAACCTTTACGTGCATCTAATCCACTTTGGTCTGGTTTTTGGTATATCTGTTGTCAGAATCTAGGCAATAGTTCAGAGGGTGGATGGCTAAAAAATCCATTTGGTGACGATAAAATCACTTTACGTAGTTATTTAGAACTCTTTAACTTCAAAGCAAATCATCGAAAAACTTTGGTTGTGGATACGGAACAAGGTTGGAAAAGCTTAGTGACTTCTGCAAATCCACATGATGGCAGTTCACATCATAGTAATGTTGCTTTAGTTGTAGATGGTCCAACTGCGGTTGATATGCTACAGACAGAGCAAGCAGTTGCATCTATGTCTAAGGGCTCAAGTCCTGTTGTGATCATGGGTGCATTTGCTGAGGATAAGAGCTTGCCACAAGTGCAGGTGCTGACTGAAAAAGCAATTTATGATGCTGTAATCAAGATGATAAATGGGGCTAAAGCTCAAGATCATTTAGATATTGCTATGTTTTATTTATCAGAACGACAAATTATTGAGGCACTTAAACAAGCTAAAAAGCGTGGTGTTGATGTGCGGATGATCTTAGATCCGAATAAAGATGCATTTGGTCGACAAAAAAATGGTATACCCAATCGACAAGTTGCTTCTGAATTGAATGCTGTTGGTATTCCGATTCGATGGTGTGATACTCATGGAGAGCAATGTCATAGTAAAATGCTGCTTAAATATAATCATCAGCATGCAGAGTTGATTCTTGGTTCTGCAAATCTAACTGCACGCAATTTAAAAAATTATAATCTTGAAACCAACATGAAAGTTGTTGGGAATACACAAGCACAGGTTTTTCGTGATGCAGAGACATATTTTAATTCATCGTGGAATAACCTAAATGGCCGTCAAATGACGGTTGATTATGCAAAGTATGCAGATGAATCAAAATTAAAATATTGGATATATCGTTTTATGGAATGGTCTGGATTGTCGACGTTCTAAAAAGAAAGAGGCTTATAGCCTCTTTTTTTATTATGGATTTGGTGGAATCAACTGATCCAAATCCTTATCAGCAAGTTGATCTAATTCACTTAGATCAGTTTGAATTTTCCACTGGCTTTCATCTTCAACAGGGTTGGGCAAACGTGCTTCAAGCCAATCACAAACGGTATTGGGATCAAATTCAGGATGGTTACATTGAATGACCCATGCCAAAAAGTCCTTTGCTTCACCATTCATATAGGGTGGTGGTGACACAGGGAAAAATTGTGTTGGTAAGCGCTCGTTGGTTGATAAGTAATTCAGAACATGTCCAAGTTCTTGAACAGTTTGCCATGCTAGTGCGTGTTCTACATTAATACTAAATTTAAACCACCACGCATGTTGCTCGTCTGTGCCATGTGCAATGATTCTTTCCTTTTGCACGCTTGGAATTTTAGAAAAGAAATCGTAAAGACGATCAAAATTCATTTCAGACACTGAACCACTCCAATACTAAAAAAAAGATATTAACATACTTAAGTTATGCTTCATTCAACATCAGCCCATCTTGTAAATTTTACTGGTTGTCGAAAAAAATATTATTACTACAGTGCTGGTGTTTTTCTGTACTAAACTAATTGTAGAAATCATTTTGAGGCACTAGAAATGAGGAAAAATAAACTTCAAATTTTGAGTTTAACTTTGGCGATCAGTGCTTTGCCAGCCTTAAGCTACGCAAATAACTGGAGCGGCTATCGAGGAGTTGAACGTCGTCCATATCATGAATCTCAACAAACTTATCAACCTCCAGCTCAAGATCCTTTTGCGTTCTCAAATCAGCGTTATACACCTACAGCACCACCGAAGGGGTATTATTATCAACCCTACCAAAATAATCACTACTCTTACCAATATCGCCCAAGTGTCAGTATTGAATACTATCCTGAGACTCACTCTGAACATACATATCACCGAGAGGCATTTGTAGTCGGAAATGAGTTACCAAGTGAGTTTCGGAGTGAGCGTTATGTGATCCGAGATTGGGATTATTATTCTTTACGCAAACCACCACGTGGACGCCATTGGGTGATGATCGATGGAAGATATTTTTTAGTGACTGATGATAATTTTAGAATCGAAATTATTCGATGAGCTTTAATACCTTAGGTTGAGATATCTCCATAGTTTCTCAGTATTGATTACAAAGTTTTGCAATCTCATTCGTTTTATTCATGGTTTCTCCTAGAGTTTTGCTTAATCTGAGTTCAGATCAAAACAGAGGATCAAACAATGAAAAAGACAGTTATGTTGTTGGTATCAAGTTTATTATTTGGTGCATCTGCTTCAGCAATGGCAGATTCAAATCGTTGGAACAATCATCACGACTATAAAGATCGTTATGAGCAGCGTTACGATCGAAATGACCACCGAAATGATCATAGAGATCCACCGCGATGGTCAAATGCAGATCGTGGAAACCATTATGGACAACGAGTAAACTTTAAACGTGGCGAGCGTTTACCATCGGAATTCCGTAGTAAACGTTATGTGGTTTCAAACTATCGCTATCATCGTTTATATCAGCCACCACGTGGTTATAACTGGATGCAAGTACAAGGAAAATACGTGTTGGTTGATTCAAAATATCGTGTTTATCGAATCGCATAACTTAATGAATTTAAAAGCAGCCGTAAGGCTGCTTTTTTATGCAAGCTCATCGTCTTGAGGTCGAGGTGTTTTATTTGCTGGAATTTGCTGTTCCTGCTCTTTGCCTCGGATCACAGAGGGGTAGTTCCATGAAGCAAAACGGACAATCAGAATAGCCAAAGCTAAGATCAAAATGGATCCTGTGATGATGACCTGATCCATAGATGCTTTGTGGTTATGTTGAATATCTGCGATAAGCAAGCGTGTAAGTGCTGTGATTGCAACATAAATCAGAAATCGTACAGGCATATGGTTGGTTTTGAAGTAAATTCCAACCATAGCGCCAAGCTCTAAGTAGATAAATAATAATAAAATATCATCAATCGTCGCATATTTTTTGACGGTTAAAATATCAATTACGGTATGAACTGCTGACCACGCGATCATACAGCCAATAATAAACAAAGCTAAATAATGGAATGCTTCAACGGCATAGTGACCAAATCTGTCAAATAAGCGTTG
>NZ_MELG01000124.1:0-227 GCF_001767535.1 Acinetobacter sp. GWC1_38_13
TGTACGTGCGCCTTCAGCGTTTTCGATTACTTTTACTTTATCGCCTTCAAGTACAGCAACACATGAGTTGGTAGTACCTAAGTCAATACCAATAATTTTTGCCATTTGGGATGTTCCTCTAAAATTTTGTGAACCCCCTGATTTCCTATTTAATAAATGGAATTTAAAAGGGGATTTGCTTGTTATTCGATATGAGAGTCAATCGGTTTTTTTCAAGCATTTTTATG
>NZ_MELG01000124.1:261-1494 GCF_001767535.1 Acinetobacter sp. GWC1_38_13
TTGAGCAAAATTTTAAATGCTCAACCTCAATTTATTGACCAACCATCACCATTGCTGGACGGAGTAGGCGACCATTTAAGGTATAACCTTTTTGCAATACAGTGCCGATTTGGTTCGCTTGAGCGTTTGGATCGATACCGACTGCTTGATGAAGGTCTGCATTGAAACCATTTTGTGTATCTGCTTCAACCACACCAAATTTTTCAAGTGTTGTCAGTAGCGATTTCAAAGTCAGTTTTACACCTTCAAGTAAAGGTGTTTGTTCATCACCAGCGGCTTGAATCGCACGTTCAAGATTGTCGACTGAATCCAACAACTCTTTAGCAAATTTCTCAAGAACGGTATCTTTGTGTTTTTCAGATTCACGCTGGATACGTTCAACACTCTTTTGTGCTTCGTACACGGCATTTGCAGTACGGGCTTTTTCAAGTTTCAAGCTTTCTTCGAGTTTGGTGATTTGCGCTTGTAAATCTTCAACGCTAAGCTCGTTTGCTTGCTCTACACCTTCAGCTTGAGTTTGTTCAGTTTGTTGCTCATTTTGAATGTCTTGAGCTTGCTCATTTTGCTCATTAGCCATTGATGATCTCCGTTGAAAAAAGTTCTTAAACATGTACAGTCCTTTTGGCGTGAATGCTCATAGGGTTAAACCCGAACTGCCACATCTTGTTCATTCATAGATAGGGATGAAGTATGGGCAAGGCGACAAAATTCAAGCGTTCAGGTTGATTTAAATCTTTTAATTTTGCTGATTTAAGTAAAAATTTAAGTTTTCGATGACAAAAGCAATAAATTCTTGTGTGATTTTCGGTAAATGTTGCCTTGATGCATAGACTAACGACAAGGTTAGGTCAGGTGCAGAAAAATCTGTAAATACCTGTTGCAAACGTTGTTGTGCAATATCCTGACGCACCAATAGCGTTGGTAACATGGCAATGCCTTCTGCTTTAAGACACATTTGATAGAGCGCAATCACATCATTACTTTTAAACGTAACATTTAATGGATAATTCTGAGGTTGTTGATCTGTATCAAACAAAGTCCAATACTCATTATGCGTATGGTGGGCTATACATTCATGCTGAATCAGTTGGCTTGGGTGTGAAAGGGGAGTGTGATCTTGTAAATAATGTGGATGCGCACAAAAGATAGATTCAATATCACAAACAGGACGAGCAATTAAACCATCAGCAACTTTCTGTGTAATTCTGAGTGCAAGATCAACCTGAGCATCCA
>NZ_MELG01000124.1:1518-5797 GCF_001767535.1 Acinetobacter sp. GWC1_38_13
AATACACATCAAAATGAATGTGTGGATATAATTTTTTAAATTGCTTAATGCATTCATTTACCCCAAGTTGAAACAAAAATAAACCACAAGTAAAACGGATCGTACCACTATGCTGTTCAGGTGCAGCCAAACCTTCAAGCAACTGTTGCTGCTGTAAAATATTCTCACAATAGACCAAGGCTTTTTCACCCGCAGGGGTAAGAGAAACTTTACGTGTATTACGCTGAAATAGACGAGTAGAAAAGGTTTGTTCCAAGTGTTCAAGATAGCGTGACACCATCGCTTTCGAATAGTCTAAATGTTCTGCTGCTTTACTCAAATTGCCTTGTTGAGCAATACATACAAAAACTTGAATGGCTTTTAAAGTATCCATATAGAATTCTTATTGTTGCAATTTATGCAACATTTTATCTTAATTTAGGGTGTTTATTTGGCAATAATTGCAACTTAAAGTGTTTCTTATCAGATAGGAGACATATTCATGAATATCAAATCATTCACACTTGCACTTACTGCATTAGCGGCAACATCAACAAGCTTTGTACAGGACTTAAAAATTCAGAACTTCCTAGCAAAGCCTGAACATTTTGGCGTGACTTCAACATTAATTGAAGGTGACAAAGAAGTCTTACTGGTCAATGCGCAATTTTCTAAATCGGAAGCTTTACGTATTGCGGCAGATATTTTAGACAGCGGTAAAACTTTAAAAACAATTTTTGTCAGTTACGGTGACCCTGACTTCTATTTTGGCTTAGATGTATTTAAACAATATTTCCCAAACGTGCAAATCATTGCAACTCCTGAAACGGTAAAACATATTCAAGATACTCAGGCTTTAAAAGTTGCTTATTGGGGACCCAAAATGGGAGCCAATGCACCGAGTCAAATTATTGTTCTGCAAGCGTATACTGCTAAGACCTTAAAATTTGAAAATGAAAATATCGAGATTAAGGGAAAAAATGAGCTGACTTATTTGTGGATTCCAAGTGCTAAAGCAGTTGTAGGCGGTATTCCAGTCTCTTCTGGGATTCATTTATGGATGGCGGATACTCCTACAACAAAAGATCGTAACGAAGTGGTACAGGCATTAGAAAGTATCAAATCATTAAAACCGAATGTAGTCGTTCCTGCACATATGAAAGCGAGTGCAGCAGAAGGATTGGATGCAGTTAACTTTTCTATCGATTATTTGAAGCAATATGAGAAAGCAGCAAAAGTTACGAAAACATCGACTGATTTAATTCAAATGATGCAAAAAGAATATCCAACTTTAAGCGAATCAAGCAGTCTGGAATTAGGTGCTAAAGTGGTAAAAGGTGAAATGCAGTGGCCTTAAATTCGCTGTAAACGAAGAAAGCCGTGATTAATTTTCACGATTTTTTTATTTTTAATACATCTATTGTTAACTCAAACTTTTTAATTGTAAGTTTTTAGCAGTGTTAATAGCACTTTGTATAAATGATAAATATTGAAGATAAGACTATATTTGTATGATCTGATCCGAATCGTATCGCAGAAAAATAATAAATTATAAACATTTAATCTAATTCAAAGGATTGAAAAATTAAGTGAATGCTCATCTAAACTGATTTAATAAAAATTGCAAAACAATACGGCTTAAACAACAAACTGCAACCAATCCTCACCACGTTCATCGAAAAAATTGTGAATCATAGGCAACGCAAAGACAACTTTGCTTTTTGTCATAATGAAAGGAAATATACAATGAAAAAGTTAGCCCTAATCTCTATGGTTGTGTCTGGTGTTGCATTCACAGCTGTAGGTTGTTCAACACAAGGTGGTCTTGATGCTTCTGGTTCAGCACAAACCAGTGTTAGCCCTTCAGGCGTACAAGGTGGCGTAGGTGTACAAGCGGGTTCATCTGTTGATGTTCAACCTGGTGGCGCTTCAGCAGGTGTTTCTGGTTCTGTTTCAGGCTCAGCAGATGCTTCGGCACAATAATTTCTTCGTTCTTGAGTAAAAGATATGATTAATTGGTGTGATAGATGCCCAATCCAATTGATCAAAATGTACTGCTATACATCATCAATTTACTCGCTAAGAACAAATGGATCTTGATCCAGAGGATGAGAGTGAATAGAAAAAACTCTCATCCTTTAATGACGCTCATGAAGCATTTTTTGACATAGATTGGCAAAATAATCAGTTTGGATTAAGCAGAATAGTTAATGACTTTTTAAGCTTAGCTCTTTAGCGTACATCATATTTTTGAAATCTTGATCTTGATCTCTGGCTTTATAAAAGCATATAGTCGGAAAGAACAAGAATTATGAACAGTGCGATAAAGGGGACAAACGTGACAGCATTACCTCAGAAAATTCAAACGATTTTAGATAAAGGACAAGGTACAGCTGCACGTGCATTAGATAAACTTCCTAAAATAGTTCAAGAATCTCTCGCAAAAGTTTTAGGTTATCCTTATCAATATCCTGACTTAGACGCCTTTACCAAGTGCTTAATGGCGGTGCAAATTAAACAAGGGCGTATAGGGTTTATCGGGGAAGATCCAATTGAATCACGCCGCCAGTTTGATGCACAAATGTTGGCTATCCTAAACAAAGCGACACAGATTGAATCGGTAGAAGACATTCGATTACCTTTACAAAGTGGAACAGTCTTCGCTAGACATTATCATCCTGCACCCAATAAAAAACTACCTATGATCTTGTTCTATCATGGTGGTGGTTTTGTGGTTGGTGGATTGGATACTCATGATGAGGTGTGTCGACTCATTGCCAAATATGCCAAAGTACAGGTATTAAGTATCGATTATCCACTTGCACCTGAAGCTTCTCCGCAGCTTTTAATCAAATCATGTGAAGATGCATTAGCATGGGTCTATCAGAATCGTCGACAATTAAAGATTTATAAAAATAGAATTGCTGTTGCTGGTGATAGTGCAGGCGGAAATATCAGTACAGTCGTTGCACAACACACAGCTGGTAAATCTTATGCTCCACAAGCTCAGTTACTTATATATCCAGTTGTAGACTTCAAAAGTAGACATCCATCATTTTATGCATATGGTGAAGGGTTGGTATTGACGAGTAAGGATGTTGATTATGTTACTCAGTATTATGCGACTCAACACAACATCGCTTTGGATAATCCACTGATCTCTCCAACCTATGGTAATTTGAGAAAGCTAGCACCTGCATATGTTATTACAGCTGGGCATGACTTGCTTCATGATGAAGGGGAAATTTACAGCCATAAATTGAGACAAAGCGGAGTTAAAGTTCAATATGTAGATTATCCAGATCAAACACATGGATTTATCAATTTGACACCTATTTCTAGCAAGGCTAAGCGCAATACAATCGAAATAGCCAAGAACTTTAGAAAATTTTGGGATAAACATAGCTGATTCAAAAAATGCCGATGTTTCACGTGGAACATCGGCATCCTTTAATTAACAATTAGAAATAGCAAAATTATAGATAGAAAACTAAAATCGGTACCCATTCTAAATAGACTTTAAATTGAGAACAGTAATCATGAAAAAACTATTCCTCGCAACCAGTTTGGTTTTAGCAAGTAGTCAGCTATTTGCAAATACAATTATTGATATGAAAACCTCAATGGGGAATATTGAAATTGAACTTTTTAATGATAAAGCACCCGTATCAGCAAAAAATTTTGAGAGTTATGTAAAAAGTAACTTTTATGCTGGAACCATTTTTCATCGAGTCATCCCAGGATTTATGATTCAAGGTGGGGGGATGGATGCCAATATGATTGAGAAGGCAACTAAAACTCCAATTATTAATGAGGCAAATAATGGTCTCAAAAATGCAAGGGGAACTTTAGCAATGGCACGCACGAATGATCCTAATTCTGCCACGAGTCAATTTTTTATTAATGTTGCTGATAATAGCTTCTTGAATCGTTCAGCTATGGATGCAGGTTATGCCGTATTTGGTAAAGTCACCAAAGGAATGAATGTTGTTGATAAAATCGTAAATGTGCCTACAGGTAATTATGGAATGCATCAAAATGTACCAAAGCAACCGATTAAAATTATCAGTGTGCAAATAAAGAAATAACGAATAAATTAAAAGAAAATTTAATTTATTTGTTTAAATTCAATATTTTAATGTGGTTTTCACTGTGTTTTTATGGGTGTTGTGGGTAAAAAAACAACACTCGTCACAATCTTTTTCTAAAAACACTTGCGCACCAAAAAAAACCTCCTATAATGCACACATCCCGACGCAATGAAGCAAATAACTTAGCTTTAAACGGTTAAGTTGATTAA
>NZ_MELG01000125.1:0-27927 GCF_001767535.1 Acinetobacter sp. GWC1_38_13
CTGATCACAGATACTTTATAAAGTATTTTAGTACTTTTTTGAATCCGTCAATGCGTAAGTCCTAGTCTATAAAAAAAACTTGAATTTTGATGAGGCTGTTGTTAGATTTTGATTTAAGAAAGTGTTTAGATCAGTCTAAACAGTGTGGATTTAACCCAACTTGCCAGCACTAAAATGGCTAAATCGGAGGTCGAAATGACTACTCTTCGTATTGAATCTATTTTTTCAAATTTTTCTTTCTATAAGCAAAATTATCTCAATATAATTAACGATCCTTCCCAATATTATCAAGTCGTAGAAAGTGCAAATATTCATTTCGCAAGTTTTAGTGATGAACGCTTATATTTAGGTGATTTATTACAACTTTGGCTAGGTGATAAATGGACTGAGCATCAGCTTAAGACCTTAGCAAAATCGCATTATTTGTTGCCAACACAAGATGGGGTAAATGGTCGAAATTCTTTATTTCTTTTCGCTTTTAAAAAGCATAGTTTATTTAAACAAGCCTATGCATATGCTTGGAATACTTTAGAAAATAAAGTCCAAGAAATCGCTTTGAACGAAAGTTTCCCTTTCTATTGTCATTATTTGACATTAAGTCGTCCAAAACGGGTTTAATATTTCTGAAATAAAAAAGACCTGTACAAGACAGGTCTTTTTTATTTGTTTTTTAGGATTTAAGCTGTTTTCTCTGCTTCAATAGAAGCAATTGCAGCATCAACGCCTTCGATTGAATCAGCAGCATTTTTAATACGCGTTAGAGCATCTACCAACACTTCATCAGCAGTTGCGTATGAAATACGCATAAAGCCACCTAAACCAAATGCATCACCTGGTACAACTGCCACACCAGTTTCTTCGAGCAACCATTCAGAAAACTCTGTGCAAGATTTTAAGCCTTTAGCACGAATCAATGGGCGAATGTTTGCGTATGCGTAGAATGCACCATCTGCTGGTAAGCAAGAAATACCTTTGATTTCATTCAGACCATTCACAACCAAGTCATGGCGACGCTTAAATGCTTCAATCATAGGTTGAAGGACGTCTTGTGGACCATTTAATGCGGCTTCAGCTGCAACTTGTGAAATTGAAGTTGGGTTCGATGTAGATTGTGATTGAATGTTTTTCATCGCACCGATTAGTTTTGCTGGACCTGCAGCATAACCAATACGCCAGCCTGTCATTGCATAAGCCTTAGATACGCCATTGAGTACGATAGTGCGGTCGTATAAATCAGGAGCAATCGTCGCGATGTTATAGAATTCATCTTCCCAGCGGATTGGTTCATACATATCATCTGATGCAATTAAAACTTGCGGATGACGGCGTAGAACGTCAGCAAGAGCTTCTAACTCAGCTTTGGTATAAATCATACCTGTTGGGTTTGAAGGACTATTAAGTACTAACAAACGAGTATTTGGTGTGATCGCAGCTTCTAATTGTTCAGGTGTGATTTTGAAGCGTTGTTCTTCACCACATTTTACAATCACTGGTGTACCTTCAGCGATGATCACCATATCTGGATAACTTACCCAAAATGGTGCAGGGATGATGACTTCATCACCTTTATTTAAGAGCGCAAGAGCCAAATTAAAGAAACTTTGCTTACCACCACAAGATACTAAAATCTGGTTAGGTTGATAATCTAAATTGTTATCACGTTTTAATTTCGCAATAATCGCCTTTTTTAAGCTTGGAGTGCCGTCAACTGCTGTGTATTTTGTAAAGCCTTTGTTAATCGCTTCAATTGCTGCATCTTTGATGTGTTGAGGTGTATCAAAGTCTGGTTCGCCTGCACCTAAACCAATCACGTTTTTACCAGCAGCTTTAAGCTCTGCAGCTTTATTCGTAACTGCTAGTGTAGGGGACGGTTTGATAGCATTTACACGATCAGATAGACGTACGTCCACGGCATTATTCCTTCTTATGGGATTAAAAAATAAAAAGCATTATATTTTAGCTCAAATAAGCTGAGGTGTGGTCGAAAGTTGCCTTAATCGAATAAAAAGTTACCAAATACTGGAGATTTATAGGATTTTGTTTTTTACATATTTTATTTTTATCAAAATATCAAAAATCCTTTACAATAGCCGCTAGAAATTTAGATTTCGAGAGAATTTTAATGAGTACGCAACAACCAAAAGCCAAAAAAGCTTTGGTGAAATTACCTTTCCCGATGCCATCTGCGCAAGATGACTCAGATGAGCAGTCAACACACAATCAGGTGAGACCAAAACCTGAACAGTATGCTGATCGTACTTGGATGCCACCACGTGGCACACGTCGCTCAATGGGCAAGCGTTAATCAAGTCACAGTGTGATTAAAATAAAAAACCTCCCAGCTTGCGAGGTTTTTTTATAATCGTTCTATCTATTAACGATAAATGGTAACTGAGCTTACGATATTACTACTAGAAGCGTAAGTCATATTAGTACCTGAAATATTTTTGACGCTGTATTTGGTATTGCTCGTAAATCGGCTGATATTACCACTGTTCAATTGGCATTGACCTTGTGAATTTGTCGTGCAATTTACTGATGTTCCTCCAACACTAAAACCTCCACTTACTGTCGCATTTGCGATTGGTAAATTGTTTGAATCAGTCACAGTTGCAATGACATTAGCGCGCCATGTTCCTAACTTTGAAACGATTACAGAAGAACCAGTTAATTGGCTAATTCTAACAATCGAAGTCGGAGTAGTCGGCTGAGTTACGCTCGACACAGTGTTGTAAAGAAGCTTATTTGGACTACCAGCAACGTTTAATACAACATTCGCATTAGCAGAGCTGAGTAACTGAGTTGTTATCGTTTGAACAGTCGCTGTAGGGGAGCTTTCTAATAAAGTTGCAACGACACCAGCTACATGAGGTGATGCCATCGAAGTACCATTTAAATTGGCTGTCGCTGTGTTGCTACCAATCCATGCTGATGCAATATTGCTACCTGGTGCAAATAAATCTACGCAGCTTCCGTAGTTTGAATAACTTGCACGATTATCACTACTGTCTGTTGCTGCAACTGTAATTGCTTTTGCCGCTCGTGCAGGTGAGCTATTACATGCATCGGTATTTGAATTACCTGCAGCGACCACAGTAACGAAACCGTTATTCACGAGATTATCAACAGCAGTATCTAATGTACTGTATGCACTACCACCCAGTGACATATTCACTACAGCGGGTTTGCGACCATTTTGAATAATCCAGTCTAAGCCTGATATGACGCCACTCATTGCACCAGAGCCATTACAGTCTAGAACGCGCACTGGGGTGATAAGACTATTTTTAGCTACACCATATGTGGTGCCTGCTAAAGTTCCAGCTACATGTGTGCCATGACCATCACAATCTTCTGTCCCTCGACCATCATTGATCGCACTAAAACCATTTTGAATTCTGCCTGTAAATTCCTGATGTGTTGACAAGATTCCTGTGTCTACAACATAGGCATTAACACCTGCACCAGTATTTTCATAACTGAAGCTTTTGCTAAGTGGTAGATTGTTTTGATCAATTCGATCCAAGCCCCATGAAGGATTTGACTGTGTGGTTAGATTGGTTTGTATGACAGCATCTTGCTCAATAAAATTAACCTGAGGATTTCTTTGCATTGCCTGAATAAATTGCTCACTTGCTGTTTCAGGAATACTGATCGCAAAGCCGCGAACTGCTTTTGAATAAACAAATAGAATTTTCCCACCAAATTGTTGAGCGATATTTTTGGCAGCTGTACTCGGTAACTCAGATAATGGATTCAAAACCACAATATATTGATTTTTAATCGGTGTATTTGAATTTGTTGGGGCTTGAATCGTGCTTTTTAATTTGGGCGTTGCGACTGATAATGGAGTTGTAGATAGAGAGTTTGTTGTACTTTGATTGATCGAGTTGGTTTTAACTGGAGCAGTTGGATTTGTATTGCTTTGATTAAACGCAGCATAACTTAAAGCCATGATCGAAATTGCAGATGTTGCAACAATAAATTTACGAGATTGAGCTTTCATTCAGATGTCCCTATTGATTAAGTTTAATCACACAATCTGATCCTTATTATGTGTGCTTTTTATTCATCAGATGTTGATTATAGGCGGATAAAGTATGAAAGAAATAAGTCAGTGTGATGAAAGCTAAAATTTTTTGTAATAATATTGATGTAAATCAATTATGTACGCAGCAATGTGTGTCAGTTATCGAATAGAGAACCATGTAAACCAAATCTTGTATTTGTCATTATTGTGGGATTTGGTTTAGCTGATCTTATCAATTAACGATTTACACTATGATCAATTCGGATATCTCCATTCCATAGGTGAATGAAGTCATCTTCATCAAATTCGTATAGTTCCATCAATGCAATAATCGTCCCAATGAAAATCATCGGTTTTTCGTCATTTTCATCAAAATTAAATAAGCTAGATAAATGTTTGAGCGTATCGTTAATTTCATATTCACGACCACGATCATACCGATCACATGGGTACATCGGTTCTTTTAAAATTTGTAATGCAATTTGTTGCTGTTCAGGTGACAACGAAGTCGTGTTGAGAGCTTCTTCATAAGATTCATAACCGTATTCATCAAAAAAAATAACTTCATTTTTGATAAAAGCTTTCACCCATTCTTGAGTCAATGTTGGGAAAAGTCTTTTGCGGTCAGGTTCTAAATAGGGTTTGAAGGATTGTGGGAAAATCACATTATTTGAAATGCCTTCAAACAATGGTGCAATTTCCGAAAATTTATAACCCGCACTTCCACATCCAAGAGCAGTCACAAAATACTTCATTTTGGGATGATTTTTCGTATAAATTTTAAAATCATTAACGTAATGTTCGATCTGTGGAAGAGGCATTTGTTGCAAATGTTCATTGAGCGTTGGAATAGCAAAACTTTGACCAGCCCAACCACGACCAACACCTTTTACCGCCGCAAAATGTTGTGCAGCTATACGTGCAGCTCCAGTATCATGAATACCTGCTAAATTACTTCCAAAAACAAAAACAGTGTCTTCTGGAAGCTCTGTAATGATTGTTTCGTCATGGTATTGATATGTCATTGGAATTCGTATTTTGCGTTGTCGTTGCAACCATGTTGCTATTGATTTGTAATAGGGTCAAGTAAAAAAATATTTAATTGTTATGCTAAGAATTTCAAATTCTTAAGTGCCTTTTTTATTTCAAATCAGTTAAGGGAATTGCGATAAAATTCTCGTGACATGAAATTCACATCTTATTGTCTAAGCTCAAGTTTGAAAAATGATTAATCTTTAGGTGATCCAAATGAGTATCGTTGTTGCTGGGGCTTCAGGTGGAATTGGTCATGCACTTTTTAAACAGTTAATTCATCAACCTATAAAGCAAGTTTATGCTATTAGTCGCCAGAAGCTTAGAGAATGTGATTTACAAGCTGACTTGTCAGACCCAGATCAAATAGACCATGTACGAGAATTTTTGGATCATATTCAGGTTTCAGAAATTTATTGTTGTGCAGGTGTGCTGCATGAAGATCTTAATATGCCTGAGAAAATGTTAAGTCAAATTCGAGATGAATGGATTTATAAATCTTTGTCACAAAACGTAATGACTCATGTCCATCTTGCACAAGCCTTAGCCCCAATTCTAAATAAAAATTATGATCTAAAATGGCTCTCCTTGTCGGCTAAAGTCGGGAGTTTGGAGGATAATAGCTTAGGAGGATGGTATAGCTATAGAATGACCAAAGCCGCACTGAATATGTTCATTAAAAATTTAAGTATTGAATGGGCACGTAAATCTTCAAATATTCTCGTGGCAAGTATTCATCCAGGAACAACGGATTCAGAATTATCTAAACCATTCCAACGCAATATTTCACCAGAAAAATTATATAGTGCTGAGCAAACTGCCGATCGGTTAATTGCCGTGATGAACAACTTATCTAAACATCAGCATGGGAAATTATTAAATTGGGATGGGCAGTTGTTACCTTATTAATAAAATGCAACTAAACTTGAAAAGCAGCAACTAGCCCAGATTGATTTGTTAAACTATTTTTAAATTTTATCAAAGAGTGTGCTTGTGAGCGAAAATCAACCTTTCGACTTAGTGACAAATTACCAACCCGCGGGAGATCAACCACAGGCGATTGAAAAATTAGTCAAAGGAATTGAGCAAGGTTTTCGCAATCAATTGTTGTTAGGGGTAACAGGTTCTGGAAAAACCTATACGATGGCAAATGTGATTGCTCAAACACAACGCCCAACCATCGTCATGGCACATAACAAAACCCTAGCAGCACAGCTTTATGGAGAATTTAAAGCCTTTTTTCCAAATAATGCGGTTGAGTACTTTGTAAGTTATTACGATTATTATCAACCTGAAGCTTATGTTCCTTCTTCAGATACGTTTATTGAAAAAGACTCAGCGATCAATGATCACATCGATCAGATGCGACTTTCTGCAACTCGTGCATTATTAGAACGCAGAGATGCAATTATTGTTGCTTCAGTATCGGCGATTTATGGTTTGGGTGATCCAAATGCTTATATGCAAATGCTATTGCATATCGTGCAAGGGGATCGCGTCAGCCGAGATGACATTATTCGTCGTCTAGTTGAAATGCAATACACACGCAACGAGTTAGAGTTTTTACGCGGTACTTATCGAATCCGTGGTGAAATTATTGATATTTTTCCTGCTGAATCTGATCAAGATGCCATTCGCGTTGAACTGTTTGATGATGAGGTTGACTCGATTCGATGGTTTGATCCTTTGACAGGTAAATTGGTGCGTAAAGTTCCTCGTGTAACAATCTATCCGAAAAGTCATTATGTAACACCAAAAGATCATCTAACCCGTGCGATTGATACGATTAAAGATGAATTAAAAGATCAGCTTAAATTTTTCAAAGACAATGATAAATTGCTCGAAGCTCAACGTATTGAGCAACGTACACGCTATGATTTAGAAATGATGCAACAGCTCGGGTATACCAACGGGATTGAGAATTACTCACGTCATCTTTCAGGTCGAGGAGCAGGTGAGGCACCACCCACCTTGTTTGATTATATTCCTGAAGATGCTTTGCTGATTATTGATGAATCGCATGTAACAGTTCCTCAAATTGGGGCGATGTACAAAGGAGACCGCTCGCGCAAAGAGAACTTAGTGAATTACGGTTTCCGTTTACCGAGTGCTTTGGATAACCGTCCTATGAAATTTGAAGAGTGGGAGCGCATTGTTCCGACGACGGTATTTGTCAGTGCAACACCAGCGCAATACGAGTTGGAAAAGTCAGAACAAATTGTTGAGCAGGTGGTTCGTCCTACAGGGTTAATTGATCCTGAAATTGAAGTACGTCCAGTATTGACGCAAGTGGATGATGTTTTATCTGAGATTAATATTCGTAAACAAGTCAATGAACGTGTCCTTGTGACCACACTGACCAAGCGAATGGCTGAAGATTTAACTTCATATCTAAAAGAGTATGGTGTCAAGGTAGCTTATCTGCATTCTGATATTGATACGGTTGAGCGTGTAAAGATTATTCATGAATTACGCACAGGTGTGCATGATGTACTGGTTGGGATCAACTTGTTGCGTGAAGGTTTGGATATGCCAGAAGTCTCTTTAGTCGCTATTTTAGATGCGGATAAAGAAGGGTTCTTGCGTTCAGAACGGTCATTGATTCAAACTATTGGTCGTGCGGCTCGTAATGTGAAGGGTAAAGCAATTTTATATGCTGATCGCATTACTGATTCTATGCGTAAGGCTATGGATGAGACTGAGCGTCGTCGCAATAAGCAAATCGAGTTCAATGAGCTTCACTGTATTACACCACGCAGTGCTGTGCGACAAACCATTAAAGAAATTGATACTGGCGAAGTGCTCAGTGATGATGAGATCGATGAAAAAGTGCTTGAGCAAGCTCAGTCAATCAGTGCTGATGAGCAACACTTACTCTCTGATCCAAAGTTATTTGCAAAACACATTTCTAAATTGGAAAAGGAAATGTTGAAAGCATCGAAAGAGTTACAATTTGAGCAAGCAGCTCGATTACGTGATGAGATTGTTCGAATGAAAGCGCATATGTTGCAGTCATAATTGTGGAGATAAATCCTGTTAGATGATACATATCGCAACAGTTTTTGTTTATAAATTGGGCTATGTTACTAAGCTAACTATATGACTATTTATAACAAATTTCTGTTTTGAGGATTTCCCATGCCATTTATTAAAACTTTTCCAAAAGCGAGTTGGAGACTAGCTAAAATTGCAGTGGGTGGTGTTGTTCTAACAGGTTTGGCTGCCGGCACAATTGCATATGCTCAAACAAAGCCTTTAGCAACTGTTGATAAGGTGGAGTTGGATAAGTATTTGGGAGTATGGTACGAAGTTGCACGCAAACCTATGTTCTTTGAACGTAAATGTGCTTACAACGTTTCAGCGACTTATACACTTAATGAAAATGGCAATATTGTTGTTGATAATAAATGTTATGACAAAGATGGAAATTTACAGCAAAGTATAGGCGAAGCCTTTGTCGTAAATGCTCCATTTAACTCAAAATTAAGTGTGAGTTTTTTACCAGAAAGTGTTAGATGGATTCCTTTAGCACGTGGCGACTACTGGATTTTGAAATTGGATGAAGAATATCAAACAGTTTTAGTTGGTGAACCGAGACGTAAATATTTATGGGTATTATCTAGAACCCCTAATCCTAAAAAAGAAACCATCTTAGAATATTTAAACTATGCAAAATCTCTAGGTTTTGATGTTAGCGATGTAATTTTTCCCGACCATCGATAAATAAGTTATACTTATTCGAAACCATGCTTGCATGGTT
Organism: Acinetobacter sp. GWC1_38_13; assembly: GCF_001767535.1. NCBI lineage: Bacteria > Pseudomonadati > Pseudomonadota > Gammaproteobacteria > Moraxellales > Moraxellaceae > Acinetobacter > Acinetobacter sp. GWC1_38_13. The sequence goes on from NZ_MELG01000125.1 coordinate 8,823, forward strand.
TTTTTATTTTTATATAGTGGATAAGTCAAGTATTTATTAGGGCGTCTAATAACGCTGAGGTTCAAAATGTTTAAAGGAATAGCCTATTCTATTTTGGCTTCAGTAACGTTCGGTGTTTTATATTTTTATACTCAGTTTTTGGGTGCGCTCGATAGTGAGCAAACCTTTGGTTGGCGTATTATTGCGACATTACCTTTTTTAACTTTATTTATGTGGATGAGTGGCGATTTGGTTCATATCAAATCGATCTTTGAAAGAATATTAGCTAAGCCAAGTTTAATTCTATTATTAATAATTACTTCGATACTTACCTCAGCGCAACTTTGGTTGTTTTTATGGGGGCCTATGCATGGTCGGGGGTTACAAGTTTCTTTAGGTTATTTTCTGCTTCCTTTGGTTTTAGTGCTAGCAGGAAGTGTTCTTTATGGCGAAAAACTCTCAAAATTTCAGTGGGTTGCAGTTTTACTAGCTGTATTTGGGGTGGGGCATGAGGTTTGGCGACTGGGAAGTATTGCTTGGGAAACCGCATTTGTAGCGATAGGCTATGCCGCTTATTTTATTTTAAGAAAGCAGATACATACCGATAATTTGGGTGGTTTTTGGTGGGATTTATTGTTGATACTGCCAATTGCTATTTTGCTTACACATACAGGAGCAACACCTTATGTGAAGTTTTTAGAGTTTCCAAGTTTATTTTTTGTGGTTATTGGTCTAGGTTTACTTAGTGCAATTGGTCTGGGGAGTTACATTTTAGCTAGTCGATATTTGCCATTAATTATTTTTGGTCTATTGGGCTATTTAGAGCCTGTTTTGTTGGCGCTTGTGTCTTTATTACTTGGTGAAAAAATTGGTGCGGAAGAGTGGCTGACTTATATTCCTATTTGGTTGGCAGTATTGGTGCTAATTTTAGAAGGTACTTTACATCTCTTGGAGCAGAAACGACGTCAGAATCAACTTGAGGTCAACCTCAAGCACTATCCCAAACGTATAAAACCAAACAATGAAGTAGAATAACGAAGTAGGTGTAGTTGTTTTTGGGAGCTGCGAAGATTATGAGTGAGTGAATTGATAAGAGTATTGCCTGAATAGAAATGATTTTCTAATAATCATAAAAATAATTATAGGTATTTTATGAATTTATAGTCAATTGGGACAAAATCTTAGCCCGATTAGCAGCTTTTGATTCAATATTGATGATAATTCTATTACAATTGTGGCGTTTTAAAATTCACGCCCAGTATATATAAATTAGAGGACGTAACTGTGAGCAAAGAAACTATCATTGCCTTACACGCAGAACACCAAGGTCGTTGGAAAAACCGTGAAGAAATCGCGGAACGCATGATTACCTTAATTGGTCAATTATACCGTGAGAAAAATATTGTTGTTTCTGTTTACGGTCGTTCTTTAATTAACCGTTCAGTGATCCAAATTTTAAAAACTCATCGTCGTACACGTATGTTAGACGTTGAGCTTTCAGTTGTTCACACCTTCCCAATCTTGGAAGCGTTGATGAAAGTTGAAAATATTGGTTCTGCAGAAGTTGATATCGGCAAACTTGCTGTTGAATATAAAAATCAAGGTGGTGATGTTGACGCTTTTGTTGCAAACGCTGTTTCTTCTATCCAAGGTAATTCAGAAGCTGCTGAGCCAAAAGATGTTGTGCTTTACGGTTTTGGTCGCATTGGTCGTATCTTAGCGCGTTTAATCATCAGTCAATCTGGTTTAGGTCGTGGCTTAAGTTTAAAAGCGATTGTTGTGCGTAAATCATCTGATGGTGACTTATCAAAACGTGCTTCTTTGTTACGTCGTGATTCAATTCACGGTACATTCGACGGCACAATCTCAGTTGATGAAGAAAACGAAGCAATCATTGCAAATGGTCAATTCATCAAAGTGATTTATGCATCAAGCCCAAGCGAAGTAGATTACACAGCTTACGGTATTGATAATGCTCTTCTTATCGACAACACAGGTAAATGGCGTGATGTTGATGGTTTAAGCCAACACTTACAATGCGCTGGCGTTGCTCGTGTTGTGTTGACTGCACCTGGTAAGGGTGACATGAAGAACGTTGTATTTGGTGTGAACCAAGCTGATATCTTAGATGAAGACAAAATCATCTCAGCAGCAAGCTGTACAACGAATGCAATTACACCTGTATTAAAAGTTTTAGATGACAAATACAAAGTATTAAATGGTCATGTTGAAACAGTTCACTCATTCACTAACGACCAGAACTTGATCGATAACTATCACAAGGCTGATCGCCGTGGTCGTGCAGCTACACTAAACATGGTTATTACTGAAACTGGTGCTGCTAAAGCTGTTGCTAAAGCCTTACCAGCACTTAAAGGTAAATTAACTGGTAACTCAGTACGTGTACCTACACCAAACGTTTCTCTTGCGATCTTGAACTTAACGTTAGAGAAAGAAGTAGATCGTGAAGAAGTAAACGAATATATTCGTCAAATTTCGATCAACTCTAATCTACAAGGTCAAATTGGCTATACAAACTCAACTGAGGTTGTATCTAGTGACTTTATCGGTTCTCGTACTGCGGGTGTATTTGATGCGCAAGCAACAATCACTTCTGGTAACCGTTTAACTGCTTATGTTTGGTATGACAACGAAGTGGGTTATAGCTGTCAAGTTTTACGTATTGCTGAACAAATGTGTGGCGTGAGCTATGCAAAAGTTCCTGCTGAAACAAATGCATAATATTTGTTAGCAAAGCTATACAATAAAAGCCCAGTTTAGACTGGGCTTTTTAATTGACTCTACAGAATCTATGCAGATTAAAACATTAAAATAGACGAAAATAATCACAAAGGGATAGGATTAGTTAGGATTACTTCATTGTTGCAGTTTAGACGTTTATTGGCGATATTTGGTCTTATCATTGTTGCAAACCTATGTGGTGTTTATATTGCAATGTGGGTATTTAAACACTTCAATATTTATATACCTTTAAAAGATCAAGATGTTGCGATTGATTTGCAAGAACCATTGCAAGTCCGTGTAAAAGTAAAAGATGCACTTAATGTAGATGTTGCTGGTCGAGTCAATGCAAAAATCCCAATAGATGAGCAGCTTAATGTTCCTTTAACACAAACACTTACACCAAGAGTTTATTTTGATAATCTCGTACCAATTAGTACAACTATTCCAGTTAAAGAAACGATTCAGGTAAATCAAAATTTACCAATTGATACCAAAGTTCAAGTTAAAATATTAGGTAATGATGTCACGTTGCCATTAAAAGGCACGATTCCATTAAAACTTGCTGTGCCGATAGATATTCAAGTTCCTTTACATCAAAAAGTTCATTTGAAATTTGATGCGCCTGTACGAACAGTGCTTAAAGAAAATCTAAATATTCCTCTAAAAGCACAACTTGATGCCAATATTCCAATTCAAGGAAAATTAAACGTACCGATTACTTCTGAGTTAAGTGCATCGGTAGATGTGAAAAATACACTTTCTGTAAAAATTGCAGACGGTGAGTTGAAAATTCCACTATCTACAATGTATTTAGATCGTGTGAAAACTCAACCTGTTGATGAGCCTGCATCACCTCATGAAGTTAAAATAGGTGAGTAATGGATATCACCAAATCACTTAAAAGTTTATTGATCAGTTTTGTGATTCTCACTACGTTAGTGGCGATTTTATTTTGGTTTTATCTGAATATTCAGGCATCTTTGATTGTATCTGCTGAACAAGCTGATATTCGATTGCCTGAATCTTTAGGAACTAAAATTCAGGTAGGGGAACATTTACGAGTTCGGTCTGAAGGTCAATTACAAACTACTTTAGATATTGATCGCACATTGCAATTGCCGTTAAAAGGAAAATATTTAGCTGATTTGAGTTTTGAAGTTGAAACACCAATTACGGTCAACATTAATTATCAAACGATGTTGAAAGTGGATGAGCTTATGCCTATTGAAACATCCACTGATTTAATTTATCAAAATAAATTATTGCCTAAATTTCCACTCAAATTGAATGTGCCAGTTAAGTTAGATATACCATTTGAATTAAAGCGGACATATACCATTCCAGTTAAAATTGTGTTTGATGGTCCCGTTCATTTTGGATTCGATGAATCGGTTACACTTCCTGTAAAACATCAATTTAAGCCAAGCTTTTATATGAATGATGCTATCAATATGAGTAATATTTCCTCATTCAACGCAATCATGTATAACTCAGTGCAAGACACAAAAGCGAATTTAGATATGAAAATGGATTTGCCATTGAAGAATGTAAAGCCTTAAAGGTAACAAAAAACTCTTTTTTAGCGTTTGATATGCATTTGCTGATTATTCTATTCGAGAAATTTATTAAAATGTGGCAAAATAGTCCGCTTTTAAGATTTTAGAGGATTGGCACATGCGCTTTGTTGATGAAGCAGTCATAACCGTAGAGGCTGGCGACGGTGGCAATGGCGTAGCCAGTTTTCGCCGTGAAAAATTTGTCCCTTTTGGTGGCCCTGATGGGGGCGATGGGGGACGTGGCGGAAGTATCTATATTCAAGCCGATGATGATACCAGCACCCTAGTTGATTATCGTTACACACGACGTTTCCGTGCTGAACGTGGTAAGAATGGTTCAGGTGCGAACTGTTCAGGTCGTGGTGGCGAAGACATTATTTTAAAAGTACCTGTTGGTACAACAATTGTAGATACCGAGTCAGGCGACATCATTGGTGATTTAGTTGCTGACGGTCAGCGTGTAAAAGTGGCAAACGGTGGCGATGGTGGTTTGGGAAATACTCACTTCAAATCATCTACCAATCGTTCACCACGTAAATGTACACACGGGATCAAAGGTGAGTACCGTGAAGTTCGTTTAGAATTGAAAGTTTTAGCAGATGTAGGTTTGCTCGGTATGCCGAATGCTGGTAAATCGACATTTATTCGTGCTGTAAGTGCGGCAAAACCAAAAGTTGCTGACTATCCATTTACAACGATGGTTCCGAATCTTGGTGTTGTAGATGCAGATCGTCATCGTTCATTTGTTATGGCTGATATTCCTGGATTAATCGAAGGTGCAGCTGAAGGTGCAGGGTTAGGGATTCGCTTCTTAAAGCACTTGGCGCGTACACGTATTCTTCTGCATATTGTTGATGTACAACCAATTGATGGTTCAGATCCAGCTTATAATGCACGTGCAATTTTAGCTGAATTAGAAAAATTCTCTCCGACATTAGCAAAACTTCCGATTGTTCTTGTACTAAATAAACTTGATCAACTTCCTGAAGAATCGAGAGATGAGTGGTGTCAGCACATTCTAGATGAATTACAGTGGACTGGTCCTGTATTTAAAACTTCTGGTTTAATGGCAGAAGGTACTAAAGAAGTTGTTTATTACTTAATGGATCAAATCGAGCAACAACGTGAGCGTGAAGTTGAAGATCCAGAGTACGCTGCAGAAATTAAAGCATTACGTGAACAGCTTGAAGCTGAAACGCGTGAACAAACCATCGCAGCAAAAGAAGCATATCGTGCTATGCGTAAAGCTCAGCGTGAAGCTGACTTGGACGATGATGAAGATTTTGATGATGATGAAGATGAAGGCGGCGTAGAAAGTATCTACGTTCGTGATTAGTGAACCGAGGATAAAATGATAGAAGTGGTCGATGGGCAACGTCAGCTCAATGCGTGTAAACGAATCGTTGTTAAAATCGGATCATCTCTACTCACTGCAAATGGTCAAGGTTTAGATCTGAATGCGATCTCCCACTGGGCGAAGCAAATTGCTGATCTACACAATGCTGGACACGAGATCATACTCGTGTCTTCAGGAGCAGTTGCAGAAGGGATGGTACGCATGAAGCTTGCGAGTCGACCCACTGATCTACCCAGTTTGCAGGCTTGCGCTGCAATTGGTCAAATGGGACTGATTCATACATGGTCTAGCGTACTTGATCAGCATGGTATCCAAACTGCGCAAGTACTCCTTACACATGATGATCTAGCTGACAGACGTCGCTATTTAAACTCATGTGATGCTCTACAGAATTTAATCGATTGGCGAGTCATTCCTGTAATTAATGAGAATGATACGGTATCAACTGACGAAATTCGTTTTGGTGATAATGATACTTTAGCAGCAATGGTTGCGGGGCAAGTTCAGGCTGAATTGTTGATTATTTTGACTGATCAACAAGGGATGTTTGATTCAGATCCACGCAGTAATCCTAATGCTAAATTATTCTCATCTGTTCGTGCATTAGATGATACGCTGTTTGAAATGGCAGGCGGTGGTGGCGTACTTGGTCGTGGTGGTATGGTTACCAAGGTTCGCGCAGCTCGCCTTGCTGCAAAATCAGGTTGTCCAACTTTAATTGCCAGTGGTGAAAGTGAGAATGTACTTGCTCGTTTGATGGCGGGTGAAATGTTGGGCACTTTATTTACGACTGATAATGACCGTGTCACAGCACATCAGCAATGGTTGGCTGCGCATTTGCAAACAGCGGGTCGTTTAGTTATAGATGACGGTGCAGTTGAAGCGATCAAACTTAAACATCGTAGTTTGTTACCTGTAGGTGTCAAGGCGATAGAAGGGCATTTCGATCGCGGTGATGTTGTGGAATGTGTAGATAAGAGTGGTGCTAGAATTGCCGTTGGTCGTGTGAATTTTAGTTCGCGCTCAGCTGAAATGGTTAAGGGACTGTCTTCCGAAAAAGTCTACCAAGTACTTGGTGAAGCACGTTCACTAGAAATGATCCATCGTGATCACATGGCGATTTATTAATTTACTCTGCTGTATAAAAAGCTCGCTTCAAGCGAGCTTTTTTTATATTTGTTTAACATTCTTCCATATGTCATGGTCTTTAGAATCATCGACTTTTGGTAATGGCTTATCTTCGCCAACCATATAGGTAAAATCAGCAATAGATAGCATTTCTAAGTCTTCTTCACTGTTACCATACGCATAAATATGTTGATAATTAGAGAGATTATATTGATCCAATATACGTCGTTTCTTCTGCTCTCGACTACAATCTTCTGACTGATAAAAACCAGTTAAATGACCATTTTGTATTTCAGTTACTGTACAAATAAGTTCGATATTTAAAAATTTACAAACATATTTAAGGTATAAATCAATTGAAGCAGAAACCAGCACAATATGATCGCCACGTTGTTGATGTTTATGCAATTGTTTCATTAAATTTGAATCAAGTTTTTTAATTATTTTTTTTGCATAATCTTGCGATAGTTGATCTACAAAATCGACGGGAATATCTTTGAACATGCTTTGATAAAGTTTTGGTCTCATTGCATGTGCTGGATATAAATTTAAATAATAGGCTTGAATCCATGGCAGAATTTTCAAGCCATTTTTTACAATATGACGCTTTGAAAGGGTATAAAAGATAAACCCAGTAAAACTATCTTTGGGATATAAAGTCCCGTCAAAATCGAAGAGTGCAAGATTTATAGTTTGATTCTTTTTGCTTTTAGCATGCATTGCTCATAACGCCCGTTAACACGACTTGCAAACCAATTTGTATTGTAATCACGACTCAATTTAGGTCCTGAAATGACCACTTGAGGCATGACAGCATACATTGGTTCTTTGTTGGTTTTCTTTTGATAAAGTTTTTGAACAGCTAAGTAAGTTTGAGTATCTTCAAATTTTTTCTCTTTTTCTTTTTTCAGATCGGCACGAATTTGTCGTGGAGTTACCAATACATTATTTTGAGCAAAAACAGCAATTAATTCTTTTTCAGTTTGGCTTTGTGTGGATTTTACATCACCGTCTTTATTGTATAGGAGTAAGTCACCATCTAAACTAATTTCAGCTTCTGTTAATGCACCTAGCATTTTTTGGAAAGCAGCATTACGGCTCGAATACATCCCAGAGTTATAATCTGCAAAACGATAAATTGCTTCATCATAATCAGCAGGGTATTCCATTAAACGATGAATACCGTAGTATAGACCACCATACTGAGTGTAAAGATCATTGCGTAACTCGGCTATGCCTCCAGCTTTACGTTTATGTTCTTTTGCATAATTGATATGTACTTGCATTGAGCCTAATGTGGTGATTGGATTTAACTTCTCACCAATGTCTTGCCCAACCAGTTTGGCTGCGCCTGTTAATGCACTCACATGATAATGTTGAGCCATGTAATCGAAAATTTCTCGATAGAGTAAGTCTAATTCGCGTTCAGTTTGTACTTTACGCATCTGGCTCATATAGTTGTTTTCTGGTGAAGGTTGGTTTTTGAGTACATCTTCAAAATAACCAGCGACTGTGCCACCAATTTTTTCGCCAAGTTTTGCTTCGAACTTTTCTTTTAGTCTTGAGTTAATTTCCTCAACCGCTTTTGCACCTAATCCAGGTACTGTAGGGTCAGCAACAAAGTTCGATTCTTGATCGACTACAGCGACAATACTACATACATTTTGCTTAGTTTTAGGAATGCTTAGCTCTTGCATAATATCGAAAATATCTTGAGACCAAGATTCACGATCATTTACACGTGCAGGAATGACCTTTCTGATTTGATCAGCCTCCATCTCAGGATCTTTGTCACTTGACCACCAAGCATTATCACCACAAGCGGCTAAGCTTATGCATGCAGTTAAGATGCTAATAGTCTTGAAAAAGGGACGAGTCGAAGTCGATTTATTCATAATCAGTGCAACACCGCATAAAAAGATGAGCTGAATGGGCGAATGAAGTATACTATGTTGATCAGAATTTGTAAGAAAATATATGTATATTGGTCCATATCAACTGTCAAATAATTTGATTGTCGCACCTATGGCAGGTGTAACCGATAGACCGTTCAGAACCTTATGTAAATACTTTGGTGCAGGTCATGCGGTTAGTGAAATGATGACCGCTGATAAAACGCTTCGCATGAGCAAAAAAAGTTTGTACAGAGCTAATTTTGATGGTGAACTTGCTCCAATTTCAGCACAAATAGCTGGCTCTGATCCAGAGCAACTTGCTGAAGCTGCAAGATATCAGGTTGCGAATGGCGCACAAATCGTTGACATCAATATGGGATGTCCTGCGAAAAAAGTATGTAATAAACTCGCGGGTTCGGCTTTATTGCAAGATGAAGATCTCGTGGCAAGGATTTTAGATGCTGTCGTTGCAGCAGTGGATGTACCTGTAACTTTAAAAACACGCCTTGGCTTTTTAAATGGTGAGGAAAATATTCTTCGTGTCGCGAAGCGTGCCGAGGATGCAGGTATAACAGCTTTAGCTTTACATGGTCGTACACGTGAAGATATGTATTTAAATACTGCTCGCTATGAATTAATTCGTGAAGTTAAAAAAAACATAAATATTCCCTTGATTGCGAATGGCGATATCGATAGTCCTGAAAAGGCAAAATATGTCTTAGATTATACTGGTGCTGATGCTGTTATGATCGGGCGTGCTGCTCAGGGACGACCGTGGATTTTTAGAGAAATTGCGCATTATCTTGAGACAGGGGAGCACTTGGCGGCACCAGAAATTGTAGAAGTGAAACAAGTTTTAATGGGGCATTTAGCTGAGCTGTATCAATTTTATGGTGAATACTCAGGATGCCGTATAGCCCGTAAACATATTGCTTGGTATACGAAAGGTTTACGCTCTAGCAACGAATTTCGTCAAAACATGTATAAAGTTGAAAATACAGCTGATCAAGCCAAAGTGGTTGAGTCTTATTTTGACCAATTATTAGATCAAGGTCGACGCATGAGTGATGTACAGGTTGAGCAAGTAAATTTATTGGAAATAAAATAGAAATTTTTACTGTTTTTCTTTAAAAAATGCCTGTAATTCATATTACAGGCATTTTATTTTATTCTAGATGCGCAGTGATTTTCTTTAAAATCTGAAAAATCACATCGAACTCGCTTTGTAGAGGAGTACTTTTGCGAGTTACTAAAGCGAGTGTGCGGCTTGGGGCATCACCGATCGATTTGACAGCAATTTCTTCATTAAAATGAATCATACTGTTCTTCAAAGCTATCTCAGGTAATAAAGTAAAACCTAAATCAGAAGACACCATTTCAACAAGCGTTGGTAGTGAACTCGCTTTTAAACGGTGATCATTTTTTCGTTCGCCGACTGGGCAAGCACTCAGAGTATGATCACGTAAACAATGTCCTTCTTCTAAAAGCATGAGACGTGTTAAATCTAAATCATCTAATGAAGTTGCTTCAGCCGCATTCTTATCATTTTTATTGTAAACAACAAATAAGTTTTCTTTAGCGATTTCAGCAACTTTTAAACCACGAGTATCGAATGGCAAAGCAAGAACGATCATATCTAAATTGCCGTGTTCTAATTTTTCGACAATTTTCTCACTTTGTGCTTCATGTAGATGAAGTTGTATTTTAGGAAGTTGACGATGAACTTCATCTAAAAGTTGTGTCAAGATAAAAGGTGCGATTGTAGGAATAATTCCAAGATGCAAATCACCTGTTAATGGTTCGCTCATTTCTCGGCTTAGGCGCATCAAATCTTGTGCATCAGCTAGTAATACACGCGCACGGGCAACAACCTGTTCACCTAGAGGAGTCAAACGGACGTTTTGACGATCACGCTCAACTAAGACGCCACCTAAAAGACGCTCCAATTCCATAATGCCACCCGATAATGTTGATTGGGTAACAAATGATCGACGAGCTGCTTCAGTAAAATGTAAAGTTTCTGACAACGTAACTAAATATGATAGCTGTCTTAATGAGGGTAATGCAGCCATAGTGTCCTAGTGTGATGATTTAAAGTGATGTGCAAACAAACCACTAAGTTGAGGAATGAAATGTGCAGGAATATCATGCCCCATTCCATGAATTAATTCAAACTTAGCACCAGAAATCGCTTTTGCAACCGCTTTCCCATGACTTGGCGGTAATAAGCGATCTTTTGAACCGTGTACCACTAATGTTGGTTGATTAATAGTCTTATTAAGTGGCAGCAATGAACCTGTACATAATATTGCTAAAAATTGTTGAAGTACACCCGCTGGGTAGAAACTACGACGATATAGTTTACGAATAGTCTGAATTGCTTCTACTTGGTTAACGTATCCAGGAGAGCCGATAATATGAAATACTTTTAAACTATGATTGACGATCGCATCTTCATCATGAGCTTCAGGTTTTCCAATTAAGCTAAAGAGCTGTTTCGGAAAAGGTGGTGGTAAAAACGGCTGATTATTACTTGTAAATAAAAGACCGATTTTCTCAACTTTTTCTGGATATTTAGCTGCTACGATTTGTGAAATCATGCCACCCATAGAGGCACCGATAATATAGGTTTTTTCTAAACCTAGCTGATCTATTAGCATAGCCACATCGTCAGCCATATCATAAAGCGTGTAGGGCGCACCTTCATTGGTTAATCCGACCATGAATCGACTCATGAGTTTCATGGTATTCAGCCGTTGTCCTTTATGACGAACTTTTGAAGATAAACCAATATCACGATTATCGAATCGAATAACACGAAATCCTTGATCAATTAGGGATTTGCAAAAAAAATCTGGCCAAAACAGCATTTGCGCGCCTAAACCCATTACCAACAAAATTGTTGGATGCTCAGGATTTCCCCCAACTTCAACATGTAACTCAATGCCATTACCCAAAGTAACTTTGGTTTCTTGCATAAATGGAGCATAAGGAGAGACATTAAATTGAAGTGCGCTGTTCATGGTATTCATTCCAAGTTGAATTGTTTTTATCTACTTTCGGGAGAGAGTTTATTGGAACCCATTTCTCAATAAACTGTGTTATTTAAACCTTAAGCTTGAGCAGGAATCAAGTCCGGTACGAGTTTAGTTAAAGTTAAACGCTGTTTACCAGCAGTTGCACCTAATAAAACAAAACCTCTTAATGTCCCTTCAGCATCAGTTGCTTTAGCAAGCATACCATCATCAAACTCTTCAGTTTCCCAATTCACTTCAACATCAATTGGTGCAGGTAAAACAGTAAGAGGTGCAGCTGGTGTTTTTACCGCAACTGGCATAGCAGGGTAATGAACATTTGTGCTTTGACCACTTAAAGTTTTTGCTAAAGCACGTGCTTGTTGCATGATAGGCATGACGTATGGAAGCAAAGTTCCATTTACTTCAGCACAGTCACCCACTGCATAGATATCAGCTTGATTGGTCTCTAGTAGTGTATTTGTGATAATACCTCGACTAGTTTGAATATCGGCAGCTTTGGCTAAAGCAGTGTTTGGTTGTAAACCGATAGCAGAAAGAACAATATCTGCAACCAAAGTTTGTCCATTCGCCAAAGTCACAGCGTAGTCTTCACCATCATTAATTTTGGTAACTTTCTCAACTGTAGTTGAAAGTACAAATTTAATCCCAGCTTCTTCTAAGTTAGTTTTAAATGCTTCAGCAACATGAGTCGGTAATAAGCGTCCAAGTGGTTGAGGTGCTAAATCAATGACGGTAACGTCATAGTTGCTATGCAATAAGTCATTCGCAAATTCACAGCCAATCAATCCAGCTCCGAGAATCACAACGCGTTTGTCTTTGCGTTTTGCTAGATTTTCACGGAATACACTATAGTCAACCAATGAGTTGACCACGTGAATATCTTCACTACCATCGCCCGCAATTGCTAAACGAATCGGATTTGCACCCACTGCAAGCACTAATTTTGAATAGGCTTGTTTGAAAATCTCACCATTTTTTTCTAACGTGATTTCGTGGTTTTCTGGATGAATTTCTTTTAACAAAGTTGCCGCTTCAATACTCATATTGAGTTGGGCTGCCATTTTAGCAGCATCACCTAGAGCAATTTGTTCAGGTGCTTTATTACCTGCAAAAGCATTGGATAATGTTGGTTTAGCATAGTTTACCGCATCATCCGCGCAGATCATCATGAGTTCTTGTTCAGGACTCAGTTTACGGAATTCTCGTGCAACAGTATAACCAGCCATGCCTGATCCGATGATGACGATAGGATGCATTACATTCTCCAATTTTTTTAATTTAAAAATAAAACATAAGAAAAAAAGACCATGATAATCATGGTCTTTTTGTTCTATTTAGATTTCAACCATTTCAAAATCAGCTTTTGAAACGCCGCAATCTGGGCAAGTCCAATCATCTGGGATGTCTTCCCATTTTGTCCCTGCTGCAATGCCGTCTTGTGGCCAGCCTTCTGCTTCGTCATAAATCCAACCACAAACGATACATTGATATTTTTTCATGTGACTCTCCAAACTGATAGGTATGCTCAAATTGCCTTTCAGTAAAACTATTCCATAATGTCGTTACGATCGCTGCAATAGAACTAACTTGTGTTGATCGGGAGTTAGATTTTTACGCAGAACGACATTTAAGTAAAGTAAATGCAAGAGTTTAATCATTTATGTAAAAAGTGGTATGGCAATTTGGGCCGAAAGTCTTGTTATTTGAGCAATTACTCTAATTAATTTTATATCGAGGACTTTATTATTTGCTGAAAATAATGAAACGTATAAGTTTGGTTTGAATAAAAAACATACATTTGAAAATCAGTTATGATGAATTATCACAATAATAAGGACGTTATATTTATGAAAACGCTGAGTTACAACATTAAAATTTATGCGACCCCTGAAAGAGTCTGGGACATATTATGGGGAACTGAAACCTATAATGTTTGGACAAAATTCTTTTCTTGTGATTCCCAAATGAAGTCTGATTGGAAAGTGGGTGGTAAAACCTATTTTACTGATGGCGATGGAAATGGGATGGTATCGACAATAGAACGAATAGATGAGCCGAATGAAATTGTTTTCAAGCACCTCGGGATGATTAAAGATGGTCAAGAGGATTTTGATAGTGAAGATGTGAAAGCTTGGGCTGGTTCTTTGGAAAAATATTTGTTGGTTGATTACAATGGAGAAACGCAACTTCATGTAGAAGTCGATATTCAACCTGAATACGAAGAAATGATGAATAATGGTTTTGATCAAGGATTGGCGATGGTTAAACATTTAGCAGAAAAATGAGTCTAATTCGGCTTGGGTTTTTGTTCTAAATTTGCAAAGTATCAGTTTGAAAATTTGATAAAATCTTCATTTTTTTGAATTGTCTGGTTGAAACAATACGAAAATGGGTTGTGATCTGCTATTCTATGTCACTTCATTTTTTACTTAATCGAGGCAGAGATGACGCAACAAAACGCTCAATCGACTTCTGAACAGACACTTTCCGAAAACGATTTAATCGCACAGCGTCATGCCAAATTAAAGCAAATCCAAGATACTGCCAAACAAATTGGCAAAAGCCCTTGGCCAAACACATTTAAACGTGAGCACTATGCTGCTGATTTGCAAGAGCAATTTAAAGATTTAGATAAAGCGCAAATTGAAGGCGGTGAAAAGGTTTATGTAAAAGTTGCTGGTCGTGTCATGCTCAACCGTGGATCATTTATGGTGATTCAGGATATGACTGGTCGTATCCAACTTTATGTTGATCGTAAAGGTTTAGCTGCTGATATTTTAGAAACAATAAAAAGCTTAGACCTTGGCGATATTATTGCTGCAGAAGGTTATATTGGTCGTTCAGGTAAGGGTGACTTATATGTGCATCTTGAAGGTTTTGAATTACTAACCAAATCATTACGCCCATTACCAGATAAATTCCACGGTTTAACTGACACCGAGGCAAAATACCGTAAACGTTATTTAGATCTTATTGTCAACGAAGAAACAAGAAAAACATTTGAAATTCGTGCCAAAGTTGTTGCAGGTATTCGTGCATTTTTAACCAATGAGCGTTTCATGGAAGTTGAAACGCCAATGATGCATGTTATTCCTGGTGGCGCATCTGCAAAACCATTTGTAACACACCACAACGCTTTAGATATGGAGCTTTATTTACGTATTGCGCCTGAGCTTTACTTAAAACGTTTAGTGGTAGGTGGTTTTGAACGTGTATTTGAAATCAACCGTAATTTCCGTAACGAAGGTGTTTCAACTCGTCACAACCCCGAATTTACGATGATTGAGTTCTACCAAGCATATGCTGATTATAAAGACTTGATGGCATTAACTGAGAATATGCTTGAAAAACTCGCAATTGATATTTTAGGTTCTACCGATGTGCCTTATGGTGATGAGGTGTATAGCTTCAAAGGTCCATTCAAGAAAATATCAATGTTTGATGCGATTCTTGAGCATAATCCTGATTTCACACCTGAAAATGTAAATGACCGTGATTTCTTGGCTAAGTTTACTCAAGAAGTATTAAAAGAGCAGGTTAAGCCAGGCTTTGGTTTAGGTAAGTTACAAACCATCGTGTTTGAAGAAACAGTTGAAACTAAGCTACGTCAGCCAACATTTATCACCGAATATCCAGCTGAAACCTCTCCACTTGCACGTCGTAATGATGATAATCCACATATTACTGATCGTTTCGAGTTTTTCATCGGTGGACGTGAGCTAGCAAATGGTTTCTCGGAATTAAATGATCCAATCGATCAAGCAGAGCGTTTCCAAGCCCAAGTTGCTGAGAAAGATGCTGGTGATGATGAGGCAATGCATTACGATGCGGACTTTATTGAAGCACTAGAATACGGTTTACCGCCAACAGCAGGTGAAGGCATTGGTATTGATCGTCTCGTTATGTTGTTTGCGAATGCCCCAAGTATTCGTGATGTCCTTTTATTCCCGCATATGCGTCGTAAAGATTAAAACATTTGACTGATTAATAAAAGAAGCCACTCTTAAGAGTGGCTTCTTTGTTTTCTGCGTTAAGAAATGTAATTGTTTGGTTAGAGGATTGAAATGTGTCTCTAAAAAAACGATGATGTGCTCATAAATAAACTTGAGAACAGTTTGGACATGTTTCTAAAAAAATCGCTTTCTATCGCATTATTTGCCTCGTTTTCATCGACTATTTTTGCGCAAGGCTTAGTGCTCAACGATGAAAATTTACGTACTGATCTAAATTGGTTAAATCAGCAAGGTGTCATTCAAATCAGTACATCTACATGGCCCTTAAGTGGTGATGAAATTCAAAGAGCGTTGTCACAAGCGAAAGTGACTAATAATACACAGCAAAAAGTTGTGAACTCTGTGATAAATACTTTGCAGGCAGACAATGCAACTGTAAAAGTGGGTTTGCATGCTGGTACGGATTTAAAGACAGTTCCTCAAGCATTTGGTGATAACCAAAAATCTCAATATCAAATCGCAGCTGAGTTGAATGCTGGTGGTGACAATTGGGATGCTAAACTTCGTGTAAATGGTGAAAAAGATCCATTAATTGATAATGGAAATGATGCAAATGTAGAGGGTTCTTATATAGCTGGTAAGCTTTGGAATCAATGGGTTATTGCAGGTCAAATTCCAACTTATTGGGGACCAGGGCATGATGGTAGCTTAATTCGTGGCGATGCAAGTCGCCCTCTATATGGTGTGACTGTACAACGTGCAGTTCAAGATGCTTTTGAAACAAAATGGTTGTCTTGGATTGGACCTTGGCAATATCAGGCTTTTGCAGGTCAATTAGATGACTATAAAGCTATACCAGACGCAAAACTGATTGGATTACGTTTAACTGCTCGTCCTTTTCCTGCTTTAGAGCTAGGAGCTTCAAGAGCGATTCAATGGGGTGGAGAAGGACGACCAGAGAGTCTAAGCTCATTATGGGATGCTTGGACAGGTAGTAAAGACAATGGAGGAACTGGCGAGGCTGATCCTTCTAACCAAATTGCAGGATTCGATGGTCGATTATTTTTGCAACCTCTATTTAATGTGCCTGTAAGTTTATATACACAGTTTGTTGGTGAAGATGAAGCAGGTGGACTACCAGCAAAATATATGTACTTAGGCGGTGCAGATTTCTCTTCTAGCTATAAAAATATGCCATATCAACTGTATGCTGAATGGGCTGACACACGTACAAATGGTAAAGCACAAGGTATTTCCTATAGTCATACTATCTACACGGATGGCTACTATCAACATGGTTTCCCATTAGGCCATGCAATGGGGGGAGATGGTCAGATGTATTCTGTTGGTGGAAATGTTCGTTTTGATGTAATGAATCGTTTAAGTGGTCGTGTTATTTATGCAAAAGTAAGTCAAACTCAACGTGTGCAAGATAACAATGCAGCTTTTCCAGAAGCTGACACTGTGAAAGGTTTAGACTTGACTTGGACACACTATTTAAAGCCAACAATCCCACTTAAGATTAATGGTTGGGTGAGTGATTCAGATTTAAATGGCAATGATGGTGGTGTTTCTGTAGGTGTTGAAATTCCATTAGAACGTAACATGTTCCGTTTCTAATTTTAAACATCATAATCCCAAGAAAAGAAGCTGAAACAGGCTTCTTTTCTTACTTTAGAATAAAAATAAATGGTTTCACTTTTATAATGAAGTTATATATTCATATCATAATTTTGCATATTGATATGAAAAAACAAGCTAAAGAACTCTCTCTAAATTATTATAATGAATAAACCTTACTAGATCATTAATTAAGTTCTGGTAATAACATCGATATCACGAAAAATTGGAGTTGTTATGATACTCGTTCCTCCACACGGTCTTCCAAGTGGTGGTGTAAGACCGCTTATAGATTTTATGGGTAGCATGAATAAAGGAGGAAGTGTACATGACTGAGAATAGATTAACTCACCTCAAACAGCTTGAGGCTGAAAGTATTCACATCATCCGTGAAGTTGCTGCTGAGTTTGAAAACCCTGTGATGCTTTACTCGATTGGTAAAGATTCGGCGGTTATGCTTCATCTAGCATTAAAAGCTTTCTATCCAGCGAAACTCCCATTCCCATTACTACATGTAGATACGGGTTGGAAATTTAAGGACATGATTGCTTTTCGCGATAACATGGCGAAAACACATGGCTTTGATTTGATTGTTCATCAGAACAAAGAAGGACGTGATGCTGGGATTAACCCATTTGATCACGGTAGTTCAAAATATACGGATATCATGAAAACTCAGGGCTTAAAGCAAGCCTTGGATAAATACCAATTTGATGCTGCCTTTGGTGGTGCACGTCGTGATGAAGAGAAATCACGTGCGAAAGAACGTGTTTATTCATTCCGTGATACGAAACACCGTTGGGATCCTAAAAACCAACGTCCAGAACTTTGGAATCTTTACAACGGTAAAGTAAACAAAGGGGAAAGCATTCGAGTATTCCCATTATCTAACTGGACTGAGTTAGATATTTGGCAATATATCTATCTAGAAAACATTCAAATTGTTCCTCTTTATTTCTCAGCTGTTCGCCCAGTTGTAGAGCGTAGTGGTACGTTGATCATGGTAGATGATGAGCGTATGCGTTTAAAAGAGGGTGAAGTTCCACAAATGAAATCGGTGCGTTTCCGTACATTAGGCTGTTATCCATTAACAGGTGCAGTCGAATCGGAAGCAGATACCTTGCCTGAAATTATTCAGGAAATGCTTTTGGCCACTAGTTCAGAACGCCAAGGTCGAATGATTGACCATGATGAAGCTGGCTCAATGGAAAAGAAAAAGCAGGAAGGTTACTTCTAATTTCCTAAAGTAAATCTCTCTTAGAAAGAGGGATTTAGGGAGATTAAAATGATTTCTAAAGAATATGTGGAGTTTTGAGCAATGTCTCATCAATCAGATCTTATTAGCCAAGACATCTTGGCGTATTTAAAACAGCACGAAAATAAAGACCTGCTACGCTTTTTGACTTGCGGTAACGTGGATGATGGTAAATCAACGCTTATTGGTCGTTTACTTTATGATTCAAAGTTGATCTATGAAGATCAATTGCAAGCAGTTACTCGAGACAGTAAAAAAGTAGGTACAACAGGTGATGCACCTGACCTTGCACTACTTGTAGATGGTCTACAAGCTGAACGTGAACAAGGTATTACTATTGATGTTGCGTATCGTTATTTCTCAACTGAGAAACGTAAGTTCATCATCGCGGATACACCAGGGCATGAGCAATACACGCGCAATATGGCGACTGGTGCATCAACTGCTGACCTTGCAATCATTTTGATTGATGCGCGATATGGTGTTCAGACACAAACACGTCGTCATACCTTCATTGCAAGTTTACTCGGCATCAAAAATATCGTAGTTGCGATCAATAAAATGGATTTGGTTGAGTTT
>NZ_MELG01000126.1:0-25133 GCF_001767535.1 Acinetobacter sp. GWC1_38_13
CGCTGAAAAAGCCTTTACAGATAGGTTTGTGCAACAAAGCCAAAATCATTTAATTTATATAAATAGTTGTCTTTCCATCTTGGATAAAGAAACTTAAAGCCATTATTTGTCTAACAAAAACCTAGTATTTTTGTTCCTCGCGAGCTTAATTCAACAAAAAGTTCTGCTATGCTTAAACACAAATTACTCAGGATAGGATTATGCGCATGAGCGTCACTCTTGGAACTCCACTTCAATCTTCTGCATTTAAGGTTTTACTGTTAGGTTCTGGAGAGCTAGGTAAAGAAGTTGTTATATCTTTACAACGTTTAGGTGTCGAAGTTCATGCTGCTGATCGTTACGACGATGCACCTGCTATGCAAGTTGCTCATTATTCATATACTTTGAATATGGCTGATCCTACCGAATTAAAACAACTGATTGAAACAATCAAACCTAATCTAATCGTTCCAGAAATTGAAGCAATTGCGACTGAAGTTCTCGTCGAAATCGAACAGTCTCAAACGGCAACGGTGATCCCATCAGCAAAAGCTGTAAACCTTACGATGAATCGTGAAGGTATTCGCCGTTTAGCTGCTGAAGAACTTGGTTTACCAACTTCTGCATATCGTTTCGCGAGTACTTTGGAAAGCTTCCGTGCTGCATGCGATGATATTGGTTATCCAAACTTTGTAAAACCTGTAATGTCATCTTCTGGCAAAGGTCAATCTCGAGTAAAAAACTTTGATGAAGTTGATGCAGCTTGGGATTATGCAATGCAAGGTGGTCGAGTTAATCAAGGCACGGTGATCATTGAGTCACAAATTGATTTTGATTTCGAAATTACCCTACTTACAGTTCGTGCGAAAAACCCTCAAACTGGTGAGATTGAAACACATTACTGTGATCCAATTGGGCATCGCCAAGATGCTGGTGATTACGTAGAAAGCTGGCAACCTCAAGCAATGACTGCTGCAGCTTTACAAGAAGCAAAACGAATTGCTAATAAAGTTACGACTGCTTTGGGTGGTTGTGGTATTTTCGGTGTAGAGTTATTTATTAAAGGCGATAAAGTTTGGTTCAGTGAGGTATCACCTCGTCCTCATGATACTGGATTAGTTACCCTCGCTTCTCAGTTCCAAAGTGAATTTGAACTTCATGCACGTGCGATTCTAGGATTACCAGTCAATACTGAACGCCATAGTGTTGCTGCAAGTGCAGTGATTTATGCGGGTGTTGATGCAAAAAATCTTAGCTTTTCTGGCTTGAATTTTGCTTTGGCAAACCCGAACACTGACTTGCGTTTGTTTGGTAAGCCTGAAGGTTTCAAACGCCGCCGTATGGGTGTTGCTACGGCACGTGCTGAAAATACAGACTTGGCTCGTGAACTGGCAAAACAAGCCGCAGATCAAGTGAATGTTCAAACCAACGTTTAACCTAAATTGAGTAGACCCATTTTCATGATCAATACATCTCCATTGCTGAACTATGTCACCAGCCATCATGATATTAAAGCTATTAACCAATGGCGAACCGATGTAGAAAAGCAATTACAAGAGAGTTATGAAAATGGGCAATCTATTCGTGAAGTTATTAAAGCTCGATCAAACTCTATTGATGAAGCATTGATTTTTTTATGGAATCATGCAGGTTTAGATCAAACGAATTTAGGGTTGTTCGCTGTAGGTGGATATGGTCGCCGTGAAATGCTGCCATATTCAGATACAGATATTATGATCTTGTCTGAAGATGAGATCAGTGAAGAACATGAAAAGCTGATTTCTTCTTTCATTTCCTCTTTGTGGGATGTTGGTAATTTTAAACCAGGTACCAGTGTACGCACGATTCAAAACTGTGTAGATCAAGCATCAAATGATTTAACAGTCGCTACTACCTTGATTGAAGCACGCTTGATCACAGGCAATGAAAATTTAGCAAAATGGCCACGTCGAATTGTTGCACAGACATGGACGGATAAAACCTTCTATGATGCGAAAATGGAAGAGCAAGCTAAGCGTTATGCTCAACACAATAATACTGAAAGCAATCTCGAACCAGATATTAAAAATGCGCCTGGCGGTATCCGTGACATCAATCAAATAGGTTGGATTGCTAAACGCCATTTTCGTGTAAATCGTATCTATGATCTAGTGCATTTAGGCTTTATTACAGAATTTGAACTTGCAGTTTTAGAAGAAGCAGAAAGCTTCTTATGGGAAATTCGTAGCCATTTACATCGTTTGGCAAAACGTGATGAAAATAGACTTTTATTCGATCATCAAAGAGAAATAGCTGCTAAATTTGGCTATATTCGTGAAGAAGGTCAACCTGCCAACTATAGCGTTGAACAATTCATGAAACGTTACTATCGAACAGCACAGCAAGTTTCAACACTGAACGAAATGCTTTTAGCATATTTTAACGAGTCAGTGATTACCCCTCGCTTACCAGACTATGAACGTCAAATCGAAGACATCAATGAACGTTTCAAAATCGTAGATGGTAAACTTGCAGTACAGCACCACAAAGTTTTCTCTGAAGAGCCAAGTGCAATATTAGAGTTATTCTATTTACTCGCCAATCGTCCTGAAATAAAAGGGATTCGTGCGCGTACATTACGACTACTTGTGCTCGCAGCTAAACGAATCGATCAACGCTTCCGCGATAATCCTGATCATCAAGCACTCTTTATGTCGATTATTCGTTCACCCGATTTATATGACACTATGGTCGCGATGAAACGTTATGGCGTATTAGGTAATTACATCCCAGCTTTCGGTCAAATTACTGGACTGATGCAATATGATCTTTTCCATATTTATACAGTCGATGCTCACACTTTATTATTGCTACGTAACCTAAGTCGTTTTAAAGAGCCTGAATTTGCGAAAGAGTTTCCTGTCGTAAGTTCAGTGTTCCAACGTATTTCACGTCACGACATCGTTTATCTTGCTGCAATCTTCCATGATATTGCCAAGGGTCGTGGCGGTGATCACAGTGAACTCGGTGCTTTGGATGCCATTGAATTCTGTCGCACACACGGATTTACTGAACGTGAATGTAAACTCGTTGCATGGTTAATCAACAATCACTTACTGATGTCACTCACTGCTCAGAAAAAAGATATTTCTGACCCTGATGAAGTGAAGGAATTCGCTGAAAAAGTTGGTGATATGGAGCATCTTGATTATCTATACACCCTTACGGTTGCAGATATCAATGCGACAAATCCAAAACTGTGGAATACATGGCGCGCTTCATTAATGCGCCAGTTGTATACCTATGCACGTGATGTGATTCGTTCAGGTCTAGGTCGACCAGTTGATTATCAAATGCTGATTGAAGATACCAAGTTCGCTGCAAGTGAATTGTTAGTGAATGATTTTTCACTCGCTGAAGTAGAAAAGGTTTGGCAAGAACTTGGTGATGAATACTTTGTAAAAGAATCTGCAAATGAAATCGCTTGGCATACTCAAGCCATATTACAACACGGCGATAACCCTGCTCCGTTGGTATTGTTACGTGCTCACCGCAATGCTGCGCAAGATGCAGTACAAATTTTTATTTATACCCGTGATCAGCCAAACTTATTTGCCACAACAGTAGCCGTACTAGATCGTATGAACCTTGATGTTCAAGACGCCCGAATTATTACGGCAAGTACTGCGTTTAGTTTAGACACATATTTAGTCTTAGATCGTTTTGGTACCTTACTGACTGACCCAGAACGGGAACGAAAAGTGAAATTGGCATTGGTTGAAGCGCTCAGCCATCCTGACCAATACCCTGGTATCATGCAACGTCGTATACCAAGACATTTGCGCCATTTCGATGTTCAGAACACTGTCGATATCGCACTAAACCCTGCTTTACAACAGCATATGGTTGAAATATCGACACTTGACCAACCCGGTTTACTTGCACGTATTGGCGCTCTCTTCATGCTACAAGGTTTAGATATCCACTCAGCGAGGATTGCTACCCTAGGTGAACGTGCTGAAGATATTTTCTTTGTGACCAAAAAAAATGGTGTGTTGTTAACTGATGAAGAGGTCAAACTCTTTGCTGAGACACTAAAAGCGGCTCTTGATGAAGCATCAAACCAAATTTGTAATCCACCCTCTTAATTTTTATTGTTCGGTAACTGTTTAAATGAACTCTAGCTTGTCTTTATTGCATCCGTATCCTTTTGAAAAGTTAAATCAACTTTTTAAAAATGTGCAACCAGCCAATTTACCTTTGATTCCATTGTCTATTGGTGAACCGAAACATCCTGCACCTGAGTTCGTTAAACAAGCAATTATTGAAAACTTTGCACATTTATCAACCTATCCAAACAGTAAGGGCTTACCTGAGCTGCGCCAAAGTATTGCACAATGGCTTACAAATCGCTTTTCACTGAATCAAATCAGTGCAGAAGAACATATTTTGCCTGTTTCTGGCACACGTGAAGGAATCTTTTCTTTTGTACAAGCTTTAATTAAAAGAGAAGATGCACCTTATATTGTGATGCCAAACCCTTTTTATCAGATTTATGAGGGTGCTGCGTTACTTGCTGGTGCAAAACCATATTTCATCAACTGTACAGAAGAAAATGGTTATTTAGGCGATTTTGATGCTGTACCTGCAGAAGTTTGGGAAAAAACAGCTTTATTGTTTGTATGTACACCAGGAAATCCAACTGGAACCGTACTCTCAAAAGAACAATTTAAGAAGCTAATCGCACTGTCTGATCAATATGGTTTTGTTATTGCTTCTGATGAATGTTATTCAGAACTTTGGTTTGACCAAGCACCAATTGGCCTGTTAGAAGTCTGCGCTGAAATTGGACGTGATGACTATAAGAATTGCATCGTATTTCATTCACTTTCAAAACGTTCAAACCTTCCAGGTATGCGTTCTGGTTTCGTTGCAGGCGACGCAGCATTATTAAAACCTTATTTACAGTATCGTACCTATCATGGCGCAGCAATGCCTGTTCAACATCAGCTTGCATCTATTTCAGCATGGAATGATGAAGCACATGTGGAAGAAAACCGCCAACAATATCGTGCGAAATTTGAATTATTCCAAAGCGAACTTGGTCATTTATTACCACTACAAAAGCCAGATGCTGGATTCTACTATTGGTTAAAAGTTGACAATGATGAAACTTTTGCTCAAATGCTTATGGAAAAAGCACATATCAAAGTTCTTCCAGGTCGCTATTTATCTCGTGATACTGAACAAGGCAATCCAGGCGAAGGTCACGTGCGCATGGCTCTAGTTGCTGATCTCGCTCAATGTGAAGAAGTGGTTAAACGCTTAAAAGCAATTCTTTAAATACAATGAGTTCGGAATCTGTAAGTGATTTCTATTACAGATTCCGAAATAAAACTTAAACCTGACCAATAATTAGAATTGTGGCTATCAAAACCATCAACGTACCTGAAATTCGACTTACCACCCTAACCGCATAGGGTCTAGTACTTAATAGTTTCTTTGCTGCCAATCCAACCAATACATAAACAATCGCGCAACTAATTAAATGAATAATACCTAAAGAAAGGATCTGAGCTGTAGCTGAAAACTGCAAGTTTGGGTGAATAAATGGCGGCAATAATGCAAAAAAGAGCAATAAAACTTTTGGATTTAAACCACTAATTCCCACACCTTTAACGAACCAAGACTTTGCTGAATCAAACGCAGATGTCTGCTGTTCAGTACTTGAGATGGTAGCTGGTCGAATCAACAAGCTTATTCCCATCCACAATAAATAACATGCGCCAACAATCGTTAAAGATGTCAATAAAATTGGATAATGACTAACTAAAGTGCCCACACCAGCTGCAACACACAAAATCGCTAAAAAATGCCCCAGTACAAGCCCTGAAACAGCTGTGACAATAAACTTCCCTTTTATTCCCGCCAATATTGCATACGCCCAGTCAGCACCAGGTGTTAAAACAAACAAGATTGAAACACACCAAAAGGCAATAATTACATTTAAATCCATATCAATAACTCTATTTATTTCAATATAATACGATTGAAATGAATTTTTATTTCAACCATCTGTTGAAAAATCTATTGGAGAGAATATGCTTAAATGGTTAAAATGTTTTCCTAATTAATTTCTTTTATTTCTATTTATTCAGGAGATTCTTCTAAATGGATCGCACAGATAAGAAAATTCTTGCTGAATTACAAAAAAATGGGCGACTATCTATCACAGAACTCGCTGAAAAAGTAGGTCTAAGCTTGTCTCCTTGCCATCGTAGAGTAAAGGCTTTGGAAGAATCAGGTGTAATCAAAGGCTATCATGCGGATTTGGAAGCATCTCAAATTGGATTTAATTTCTCAGCTATCATTTTTGTGACACTTAAAGATGGAGATAAAAGCGCACTATCTCAATTTGAAGAAAAAGTCAGTGAAATAGCTAACGTTATTCAAGCACAACGTCTGTTTGGTAATCCTGATTATCTTCTCCATGTGGTTGCCAAAGATCTAGCAAGTTTTCAGAAACTCTATGATGATAGTTTATCGGCATTACCAAATGTGCAACGACTCACCTCAACAATTGTGATGAAAAATGTGGTGATCAACCGCTTATTACCTCTTTAAATATTCATAATATGTAGCCGCTTTCAATTCATTTGTCTCCCGACATATAGTGCATTTAAAAGCTATTCATCTGTCTATTAACTATTGACCATCTGTTGAAATGTTCGTCTATACTTAGGCATCAAAATTTGGTGACTATGGAAAGATGGCTCTTCAAACTTCACAAAATACAAAGAAAAAGGTTTGGTTGATTGCTGCAATCATTATTGTACTTATGACTGTTGCATTTTTTATGTGGAAAACGAGTTCAAGTAAAAACTCAGATACAGATGATAAGCAAAAAAATGCTCAAACAAACACTCAAAAAGCTGCACTGACCGTAACAGTAGTTTCACCAGAACAACAAAACTGGAAACAAGTTTTTACTGCGAATGGAAATATTGCAGCTTGGCAAGAAGTTGTAATTAGCAGTGAGCTATCTGGACAGAGATTGACACGCGTGAATGTAAATGTCGGTGATGAAGTAAAACGTGGTCAAATTTTAGCTGAAATTAATAGTGAAACTATTCGTGCTGATTTAGCGGCAGCAAAAGCAAGCTATGCAGAAGCTCAAGCTGTCTTGGCTGATGCAATTACCAATAATAAGCGCATTCAGCAGTTAAAAAATACTGGTGCTATTTCAGCTCAAGAATCAACACAATATCAAACATCACAAGCAACAGCTCAAGCACGTTTAGATGCAGCAAAAGCACAAATTGAAAGTAATCAACTGCGCTTAGCCCAAACACAAGTCGTTTCTCCTGACAACGGTGTCATTTCTGCTAGAACTGCAACCGTTGGCTCTTTAGCACAAACAGGTCAAGAATTATTCCGCTTGATTAGAGATCATCGCTTGGAGTGGAGAGCTGAAGTTACAACAACAGATTTATACAAACTTCAACAAGGTATGACTGCTCACGTTATTTCACCTGATCCTTCACAACCCAAAGTGACAGGTCAAGTTAGAATGATTGCACCAGTAATTGATCCTCAAACACGTTATGGTTTGGTATATGTTGATTTACCAACAACTCAAGCAATTCGTATGGGAATGTTTGTAAAGGGAGAGTTTGATCTAGGTGAAAAAACAGCAATCACCATTCCTCAGACCGCTCTACTGCTCCGTGATGGATTTTCCTATGTTTTTGTACTTGATCAAAACAACCGTGTAACACAGAAAAAAGTAACAACAGGACGTCGACAAAATGATCGAGTTGAAATCTTAGACCTCCCGTTAAATGTAAAAGTAGTTTCTTCTGGTACAGGTTTCTTGACCGATGGTGATTTAGTGAATGTTGCGCAAGCAATTCCTGAAACGCCACTTACTCAAAAGCTTGTAAAATCGCAGGAGAAATAAAATGAATTTCTCAGCGTGGTCAATCCGAAATCCAATTCCAGGAATTCTTTTATTCATCATGCTTGGATTGGCAGGTCTGTTATGTTTTCACTGGATGAAAATACAACAATTTCCCGATATTGAATTACCGATGGTGACTGTTTCCGCCGCATTACCAGGTGCAGCTCCACCACAGTTAGAAACAGAAGTTGCTCGAAAAATTGAAAACTCAATTGCAACGCTACAAGGTCTAAGAAATCAGTACACAAACATTCAAGATGGTGTTGTGACTGTCACCGCAGAATTTCAGCTAGAAAAGCCACTACAAGAAGCTGTTGATGACGTGCGTAATGCTGTTTCACAAGTACGTTCAGACCTACCTGCTGATTTAAGAGACCCGATTGTTAGTAAAATTAATCTATCTGGTTCACCTATCCTCACCTATACCATCCAATCCCCTAAAATGGATGAAGAAGCTCTTTCGTGGTTCGTGGATTACGATATTGCTCGTGCTATGTTACAGGTTAAAGGTGTGGGTGCTGTTGCACGTGTTGGTGGTGTCACCCGCCAAGTTGAAGTCGAACTCGATCCTGAAAAATTATTGGCACTCAATGCGACTGCAACGGATATCACTCGCCAGCTTCGTTTGGTTCAACAAGATGCTTCAGGTGGACAAACCAAGATTGGTGGCAGTGAACAATCCATTCGTACGATTGCAACTGTAAAAACAGCTGCTGAAATTGGTGCCATGGATATCGCTTTAAGTGATGGTCGACATATCAGACTTGATCAAGTGGCTACAATTCGAGATGGAATAGCGGAACGACGTTCAGCAGCATTACTGAATGGACAGCCAGTAATCGGTTTTGAGATCACACGAAGTAAAGGTGCAAGTGAAGTTGATGTTGAAAAAGGCGTTATTGAAGCATTAGATAAGCTTAAGGCATCTCATCCTGATATCAAAATCACAGAAGCCTTTAACTTCGTTAAGCCTGTTGCTGACAATTATAAAGGTTCGATGTCACTACTTTATGAAGGGGCAATTCTTGCAATTTTAGTGGTTTGGCTGTTTCTACGCGATTGGCGAGCTACGATTATTGCAGCTACAGCTTTACCTCTTTCTATTTTGCCTGCCTTAATCGGCATGTACTATTTTGGATTTACCTTAAATACCGTAACACTACTCGCTATGTCACTCGTCGTGGGTATCTTGGTGGATGATGCAATTGTTGAAATTGAAAATATCATTCGGCATCTACGGATGGGTAAAACACCTTATGAAGCTGCTATGGAAGCAGCCGATGAGATTGGGCTAGCTGTTATTGCAACCACATTTACATTGATTGCTGTATTCCTTCCCACCGCATTCATGAGCGGAATCGCAGGAAAATTCTTTGTTCAATTTGGTTGGACAGCAGCGCTAGCAATATTTGCCTCACTTCTAGTTGCTCGATTACTAACACCAATGATGTCAGCTTATATTCTGAAGCCTTGGATTGGTAAAGTTGAAAACACAGCAGAAAACTCAGATGCAGATAGATTAAATGATGAAGGGACATCCAAACTTGCACGTGACCGAGAAAAAGATGGCCGTGTTATGCGTGGTTATATGCGTCTAGTCACGTGGTGTCTACATCACCGTTGGGTTACGCTTGGTGGTGCTATTCTGTTTTTCATCGGCTCCATTATGATGATTCCGCTTCTACCTACAGGTTTTGTTCCACCACCTGACACAGGACAAACTCAAGTAAGATTAGAACTCACTCCAGGTTCACAATTCGCAGACACCTTAAAAACTGCCGAATACGCACGAAATCTTATTAAAGATCATCCAGAAATCAAAAGCATCTATACAACCATCGGTGGTGGTGCAGCTGGTTCAGATCCTTTTTCTGGTGGTGCATCCAGTGAGCCTCGAAAAGCAACTCTAACCATCCAAACCTCAGAGCGCTCAGATCGTAGTTTAAGTTTGCAAGAAATCGAAAGTGAAATACGTCAGCGACTCGCTCCTTTACCCGGTGCTCGTATTCAAGTCGGTATCGCAGGGAACAATAGCCAATATCAACTCGCCTTATCAGGTGATGATCCTGAAGCTCTTATTTCAACAGCACGTAAGCTGGAACGCGAATTACGCACAATTCCAAACATCGGCAGTATTACTTCCAGTGCAGCACTCATTCGTCCAGAGTTGGTTATCCGCCCAGATTTTGCTAAAGCAGCTGATCTTGGGGTTACAACTTTTGATATCGCAGAAACACTGAGAATTGCCACTGCAGGTGATTTCGACCAAAACCTAGCAAAATTAAATTTATCGCAACGACAAGTTCCTGTCGTGATCAAACTTCCGCTTTCTGCACGTCAAGATCAGGAATTAATTAAACGCTTAATGATCAAAGGAAGTCATGGTCCAGTGATGTTAGGCACAATTGCTGATGTCAATATTGAAAGCGGTCCATCACAAATCGATCGTTTCAATCGCCTGCGCAATATTAATTTTAATATTGAGTTGAATAACCAACCGCTTGGTGATGTAGCAGCAAAAGTTGATCAATTACCAACGATGAAAAACTTACCACCTACCGTGAAACGTACCAATATTGGTGATGCTGAGGTAATGCAGGAGCTTTTCTCAAGCTTTGGATTGGCAATGCTCACAGGGGTGCTATGTATCTATGTCGTTTTAGTACTCTTATTCAAAGACTTCTTACAACCTATTACCATTTTGGTCGCATTACCATTGTCTTTGGGCGGTGCATTTGTATTGTTGCTTTTGGCAAAAAGCAGCTTTTCAATGCCAAGTTTGATTGGACTAATTATGCTGATGGGGATTGCAAGTAAGAACTCTATTCTTTTAGTCGATTACGCGATCATCGCAAGAAAAGAGAAAGATTATTCACGATTTAATGCTTTGCTTGATGCCTGTCATAAACGTGCGCGCCCGATTATTATGACAACCCTTGCTATGGGTGCAGGTATGCTACCTATCGCTTTGGGTATCGGAACAGATCCAAGCTTCCGTGCACCAATGGCAATTTCAGTAATTGGTGGTTTAATCACGAGCACTTTCTTATCTTTATTGGTTATTCCAGTGGTGTATACCTTTATTGATGATATTAATCGCAAGCTGCATAGCTTTAGAAAAACCAAAGATCAAGCGGTTGAACAGCTTTGATCTGTATGTGAAAAAGACGGTCTTATGACCGTCTTTTTTTAATACTTATATTATTGTTACTTTTTCGCTAAAGCTTTCTCTATATCAGCTTCTAAAGCTTCAGGTTTAGTGGTTGGTGCATATCGCCCCAAAACCTCACCATTACGACCAACCAAGAATTTTGTGAAGTTCCATTTGATATTTTGACTACCCAAAATACCTTTTGCCTCACGTGTCAAAAATCTAAAAATAACGTGTGCTTCCGGCCCTTTCACATCAACCTTTGCAAACATTGGAAAAGTTACACCATAGTTCCTTTGACAAAAATTCCCAATTTCCTTATTTGTCCCTGGATCTTGCCCTCCAAATTGATTGCAAGGAAACCCTAAAATTTCTAATCCTTGAGATTTATATTTTTCGTAAAGCTTCTCAAGTCCTGCAAATTGCGGAGTGAAACCGCATTTACTTGCGGTGTTCACAATCAGCATGACCTTGCCTTTATAATCAGCGAGCGCCTTTGTTTCTCCCTCTAACAATTCAGCTTCAAACTGATAAATGTTACTCATGGATACGTTTCCTCGTCATTCTTTTCTTCTGTTTTAAGTTGTAATGATGCCGAATTCACGCAATAACGCAGTCCTGTCGGCTGTGGGCCATCCTCAAACACATGGCCCAAATGTGCATCGCAATCATGGCAGACAATTTCTGTTCTGACCATACCATGTGATATGTCTTCGTGCTCTTCTATTGCACTATTATCAATCGGTCGATAGAAACTTGGCCATCCCGAACCACTGTCGTATTTCGTTTCTGAAGAAAACAACTCAGCACCACAGCAACGACATACGTAAATGCCATGTTGTTTGCTATTCCAATATTGACCTGTAAATGCGGGTTCTGTGCCTTTTTTACGAGTGATACGATATTCTTCTGGTGACAACTCTCTTTGCCATTCTCGATCTGTTTTATTCACTTTTCCCATAGCCAGCACCTATTATTTTGTTGTAAAAAATATCTTGATGATCATGCTTTATATTTACGCCATTCAAAAAAAAAACTCTAGTCTTTCAATGTGTAATTTATCGTAATTTAAGCACTTATATTAAAATAGCAAATAGTAAGCAAAATATTTTTACACAAGTAAGCAATTTTCATTTTAAAACACCTTTCAAGTAAGCAGTCATAGTGGTATTCTTGTTCAGCGCGGTTGTATTGGACAAAAAATGTCACAGAAAAAAAGTGTGGTTTTTAAAAATCTATTACCAACCATCAGACAGTATCAACAATCTGGTTTTACGCATGAAAAAATTGTTGAATTACTGAGAGATCAACATGATCTTGATCTGGTTACAGTTGAAACATTTAAAAGTTATCTATATCGATATGCAAAAGTGAATCCCGCTATGCCTAAAAATACTGCTACACCCCACTCAGCTCAAATGCCTCGACAAATCAAAAAGTCTTCAAAGCTTGAGCATGTATGTTATGACATTCGTGGACCAGTATTACGCGCCGCCAATGAAATGGAGGAGCAAGGGCATAAAATTATTAAGCTAAATATTGGTAACCCTGCACCTTTTGGTTTTGAAGCACCACAAGAAATTATTAATGACGTAGCATTAAACCTACCGAATGCAATTGGATATACAGACTCAAAGGGGATTTTCCCTGCTCGTAAAGCCATTTGTCAGTACTATCAGCAAAAAGGCGTCTTTGACATGCATGTCAATGATGTCTATGTAGGCAATGGTGTTTCAGAATTAATCGTAATGGCAATGCAAGGTTTGCTAGATGATGGCGATGAAATGCTTGTTCCAATGCCAGACTATCCTTTATGGACAGCTGCGGTAAATCTGTCAGGCGGCACAGCAATCCACTATAAGTGTGATGAAGAAAACTATTGGTATCCAGATCTCGCAGATATGGAAAGTAAAATTACACCAAATACTCGTGGTATTGTTGTAATTAACCCAAACAACCCAACTGGTTCTGTTTACCCTAGACACGTTTTAGAACAGATCGTTGCTTTAGCGAAGAAATACGATCTCATTTTATTTGCAGATGAAATCTACGACAAAATCGTTTATGACGGAATTGAACACGTTGCTCTAGCAGCATTAGCTGGTGATCAATTGTGTATTTCATTTAATGGTTTGTCTAAAGCATACCGAATCGCAGGTTATCGTGCTGGGTGGATGGCGATTACAGGTGACAAGGCACGAGCTGCTGATTATATCGAAGGTTTAGATATGCTAGCATCAATGCGCTTGTGTTCAAACCATCAAGCTCAGTATGCGATTCAAACAGCATTAGGCGGCTATCAATCAATTAATGACTTGATTCGTCCTGGTGGTCGTTTATATGAACAACGCAATATTGCATGGGAAATGTTAAATGAAATTCCAGGTGTAAGTTGTGTGAAACCTGATGGGGCGATGTATTGTTTCCCTAAACTGGATCCCGAGATTTATCCAGTTGAAGATGATGAAAAGCTCATGCTTGATTTACTGAAAGCTGAAAAGGTACTTTTAGTACAAGGCACAGGATTTAACTGGCCAACCCCAGACCACTTCCGTGTTGTATTTTTACCAGCTGAAAATGAATTACGTGAAGCAATCAATCGTTTAAGCCGTTTCTTGGCAAAAATGCGCTAAGCATCTAAAAAAATCCCCCTATCTAAAGGGGGATTTTTTATCAGTATTCTGAACTTTGAATTTCATCCCACTGAGCTTCGTATTCTTTTGATTTTTTTAGATCTTGTTTCAGACCAAAACCACCTTTTTCATAGATACGAGCTAAATCCAACAAACACTCATTCTCACCCTGATCAACTGCAAGCTCGTAATATTCAGCCGCTTTTTTATAGTTTTTTACGACGCCTTTGCCTTCTTCATATATATAAGCAATATTTGATGACCCCAAACCGTTATCTGCCTCAGAAGCAAGGGTAAATAATCTTAGCGCTTCTTTATAATCCTGCTTTATACCACCCTTACCTTCTAGATAGAAAATCCCAAGATTATTGATCGCTGTTGGCTCATCTTGTTTTACCGCTAGCTGATAATAATGGAGAGCCTTTTTGAAATCCTGAGTGACTCCATCACTTCCATCATTATATAAGTGACCTAATTCAGCCTGAGCTAAATCTAATCCTCCATCAGCAGATTTAGTCATCCACTCCAAGCCTTTTTTACTATTCACTCCAACTCCTTCATCTCCATACAAATAGAGAAAACCAAGGTAGTATTGAGCATACAGTTGCCCCTTTTGTGCAGCTTGGGTGTACCACTTTAATGCAGTTGGATTATCTTCTTCTGTGCCCTCACCATAGTCATACATGTAACCGACTGAAAAAAGTGCATCTGCATTTCCTTTCGCAGCTGACTTTTTGAACCACTCTAAAGCCTTACCAAAATCTTGATCAACATCATTTCCGTAGTAATAAGCATCACCTAAATTATTTTGTGCTTCAGCATTACCTGATTTTGCCTGCTCTACGAGTTCTTGGCTAAACGGAACATCTTCGGCATAAACAGTACTCGAAATAGTGACACTGCTACTTAATAGTATTGAAAGAACAATATTCTTTAATTTCATTATAAATTTCTCATGGATAAATTTTTTATTGGTCTCTATTTTAACGTCAAAAACATCCAAGTAAACTTAAATTTAAATTTACCAATTAGATGAAATAAACCCATCTTTTAAAAGCTCACTATAACCGTAGCACTTTGAGGTGAATGATTCAGAACAAGTTTTTTCACCACCTAATATCACATGAAAAATAAAATAATGGGAAATGGATAAATGTGTTAAAAAATATCAATGTTTGCTTTTTGCCATAGCACAAGTATTGAAAATTATGGTTCTTACAATACGACTAAAGCATAAAGTCCTCATATGAAAAATAAAAAATTGACCATTTGATCATAAATACCTTATGAAATTCATGATTTTCACACCTTAAAATAGCAATTAAATATTATAAATTTAAAACCCAACTTCTCATTGTTTCGACATAAATTAGATGTAGTCGAAAAAAATATAATGCCAATGATTTTGATCCATAAAAATTTGAATAATATTCCAGTGTCATATCGTGTGTAGACATAGCACATCTATGGAAAATTAAAATACAGGATTGTGATTAATGATTACTAAAACGGTTAAATCATTTGGATTAGCTTTAACACTGATTGCTTCATCAGTTGCGTTACATGCGAAAAACAATGTCGTAGTTGTAGCAACAGGTGGAACAATTGCTGGTGCGGGTGCAAGCTCAACGAACAGTGCCACATATACCGCAGCCAAAGTTCCAGTCGATGGTTTAATTAATGCTGTTCCTCAAATCAAAGATCTAGCAAATGTAAGTGGTATTCAAGCCCTTTAAATCGCTTCTGAAAATATCACTGACAAAGAGTTACTCTCCCTTGCCCGCCAAGTCAATGATTTAGTTAAAAAACCATCTGTAAATGGCGTTGTGATTACTCACGGTTCCGATACGCTAGAAGAAACGGCATTCTTTCTAAATCTAGTTATTCACACTGAAAAACCTATCGTTCTTGTTGGTTCTATGCGTCCATCAACTGCTCTTTCAGCAGATGGCCCACTCAACCTTTATAGTACCGTTGCAATCGCTGCATCTGGAGAAGCAAAAAATAAAGGTGTTTTCATTGTGATGAATGATTCAATTTTTGCTGCGCGTGATGCAACCAAAGGGATTAACATTCATACCAATGCATTTATAAGCCAATGGGGCGCATTAGGTACAATCGTTGAGGGCAAACCTTATTGGTTCAGAAATAGTATCAAACGTCATACTAACAACTCTGAATTTAATATTGAAAACATCAAAGGTGATCAACTTCCATTGGTTCAAATCGCATATGGTTCAGGTTCAATGACACCAGAAGCTTATCTTGCTTATGCAAAAGCTGGAACGAAAGCGATTATTCATGCAGGAACAGGAAATGGTTCGGTAGCAAAATATCTTGTTCCGACATTGAAACAACTACATGATGAACAAGGCATTCAAATTGTCCGTTCATCTCGCGTAGGTCAAGGTTTTGTATTACGAAATGCAGAACAACCTGATGATCAATATGGTTGGGTGGCTGGACATGATCTAAACCCACAAAAAGCTCGTATTTTGACTGCTTTAGCACTGACAAAAACTAATGATGCAAAAGAAATTCAGCGATCTTTTGGCAATACTAATTGCTAAGCTGAAATCCAAATCGATGTTAATCAGTTGATCTGATTAGCATCGTTTTTTTATTTATTCTTGGTTAGATCCTTCCGAACAGCATTCTATTGCAAAAATATTAGACAACTGTCCTAAACAGAGCGTGTTAGAATATTCTTCAATCGCGTTTAGGATAGATTTATGCAGTTTGTTCATCTTGGTATTCACACAGAGTTTTCGATTACAGAATCGATAGTTCGCATACCTGATTTGGTCAAAGCTGCTGTTGCTGAAGAAATGCCAGCTTTAGCAATTACTGATCTTTCTAACCTACATGCCGCTGTTAAATTCTATGGTGCGTGCTTAGGTAAAGGGATTAAGCCTATTATGGGCAGTGTTATTCGATTGAATGATGCTGAACATCGTGCAACTTTACTTGCGATGAGCAATACAGGTTGGCGAAATTTAACGGAAATAGTGTCTAGAGGATTCATCGAAGGTCAGCAACTTAGTGTTCCTTGTGTTCAAAAAGAATGGGTATTAGAACAAGCAGAAGATTTAATCATTCTATTGGGGCAACACAGTGATGTAGGCAAAATGCTCTGCTCTTCCAACCCTCAGAAAGCAGAACCTCTTCTTGAAGACTGGATTAGTAAATTTGGAAATCGTGTCTATCTTAGTTTGACGCGCACAGATCGTGTTGGGGAAGAAGATTTTATTGTTGAGGCGGTAAAACTTGCTGCTAAGTACCAAATCGGTGTAGTGGCTCATAACGATATCCACTTTATCGAGCAAGACGATTTTTATGCTCATGAAGCGCGTGTTTGTATCGCAGACGGATACGTATTAGGTGATGATAAGCGTCCTAAACCTTATAGTCCTGAACAATACTTTAAAACAGCAGAACAAATGTCTGAGTTATTCTCTGACATTCCTAGTGCGATTGAAAATACTTACCAAATTGCAAAACGTTGCAACGTTGCCTTGCAGCTTGGTACCTATTTCTTGCCTGATTTCCCTATTCCTGATGGTTATACCATTGATACCTATTTCGAACATTTATCACGAGAAGGTTTAGAAGAACGTTTAAATCATCTATATCCAATTGATGAACGCGATGAAGATTGGCCTGATATTCGAAAGCCGTATGATGAACGAATCAAATATGAAGTCGATATCATCCTTAAGATGGGATTCCCAGGTTACTTCCTTATCGTCATGGACTTTATCCAATGGGCAAAAAACAATGGTGTACCTGTAGGACCAGGGCGTGGTTCGGGTGCAGGTTCATTAGTTGCATATAGTTTAAAAATTACTGACCTTGATCCTTTACGGTACGACCTATTATTTGAGCGCTTTCTAAATCCTGAACGTGTCTCAATGCCTGACTTTGATGTCGATTTTTGTATTGCAGGTCGTGACCGTGTTATTGAATATGTTGCACAAAATTACGGACGTGAAGCAGTTTCACAGATTGCAACCTTTGGAACAATGGCTGCAAAAGGTGCAATTCGTGACGTAGCACGTGTCTTAGGTAAATCTTATGGTTTAGCTGACCGTATCTCCAAAATGGTTCCAACAAAACCATTGGGTGTAGACTTAAAACAGGCCATAGAGCTTGAACCACAACTGAAAGATATCGTCACCAACCCTGCAAACCCTGATCATGATGATGCTGCTGAAATTTGGGAAATGGCGCTAAAATTAGAAGGCATTACACGTAACACAGGTAAACATGCGGGTGGTGTTGTCATCGCACCTGGAAAAATTACAGATTACTCGGCCGTTATCTGTGATCCTGATGGCACAAACCGTGTAGCTCAATATGATAAAGATGATGTTGAAGCAGCAGGTTTAGTTAAATTCGACTTCTTAGGACTGCGAAATTTAACAGTAATTGAAGATGCTGTTCAAAATATTAATAAAAGAATTCAATCAGATGTCCCACTAAATATCGCTAATGTACCATTAGATGATAAAGATGCTTATCTCGTATTTGCTGAGGCAAATACGACTGCGGTTTTCCAGTTTGAATCCGTCGGCATGAAAAAGATGTTAAAGGAAGCTAGACCAAGCAAATTCGAAGAGATTATTGCTTTCGTTTCCTTGTATCGTCCTGGTCCGATGGACCTCATTCCAGACTTTATCCATCGTATGCACGGTGGAGAATTCGAATATTTGCATCCTTTGCTTGAAAGTGTCTTAGAACCAACCTATGGGATTATGGTTTATCAAGAACAAGTAATGCAGGCAGCACAGTTCTGCGCTGGCTATACGCTTGGCGGAGCCGACTTATTGCGCCGTGCAATGGGTAAGAAAAAACCTGAAGAAATGGTAAAACAACGCCAAATCTTTATTAAAGGTGCGGCAGAAAAAGATATTGATGAAGCAACAGCGAACCATATCTTTGATTACATGGAAAAATTTGCGGGTTACGGTTTTAACAAATCACATGCGGCCGCTTATGCTTTAGTTGCTTACCATACTGCATGGTTGAAAGCACATTATCCAGCTGAATTTATGGCAGCGGTAATGTCATCGGAAATGCAGAATACGGATAGTGTCGTATTCTTAATTGATGACTGTCGTAATAACAAACTCGAAGTTCTTCCCCCTTCTGTAAATATGTCCTTGTATCATTTCCATGCCATTGATGAGCGTACAATCGTCTATGGTTTAGGTGCAATCAAAGGTGTTGGTGAGCAGGCAATGCAGTCTGTGATCGATTCACGTATTAAAGATGGGCCATATAAAGATTTGTTTGATTTTTGCCATCGTATTGATCTGAAAAAAATTAACAAACGTACACTCGAAGCGCTTATTCGTGCTGGTGCACTCGACTGTTTAGGAATAGAACGTTCCAGTCTTATGGCTCAGCTTCCTGAAGCCGTTCAAGCTGCGGAACAAGCACGAAGCAATCGTGAAACAGGAATTATGGATTTATTTGGTGAAGTTGAAGAAGTTCAGCGTAAACCAGCTAAACCTGTTAAACCATGGTCAGATGAAGTTCGTTTAAAAGGTGAAAAAGATACACTTGGACTTTACTTAACAGGACATCCAATCGATGTATATCGTTCAGAATTAAAAGCATTCATTCCTGCAAAACTGAATGAAGTTACCCCGACACGTCGTGGTGTAACCACCGTATTTGCTGGTTTGGTACTCGATGTAGCAAACTTTCCAAACCGTATCATGATCACTTTAGACGATGGCACTGCACGAATTGAAGTTAGTTGCAATCATGAACGTTTTCAACGATATAAAGATATTGTGCGCTTAGAACAAGTCATCGTGATCGAAGGCGAGATTTATGAGCGTGAAGGCTTTGACCGCCCAATGGCACGTTTAAGTAAAGCATTTAGTTTGAATGAAATTCGTCAAAAACGTGCTCAATCCATTCAAATACGTATGCCACACGATCTCATGACTAAATCTTTAGCAAAAGATATGCAAAACATTCTCTTACCATATTGCAATGTAGATATGTGTCAGCATATCGGTATACAGCTTCTTATCGATCAAAGTTTTGCGACAGCTGAGTTACATTTAGGTGCTCAGTGGAAAGTTGCTCCTTTAGATGAACTGCTTGGTAAATTACGTGACTACTTTGGCAAAGATGCGATATATATTGAATATCAAGTAAAATCCAAAGCAGCAAAAGTCATTGAAACACCCAAAGTAAGTGTGGTTCCTCCTCCACCTGCAAATATGTCTATAGATGATGCTTTAGATCTGTATCAAGCCGAAGTTTCTCAATATTCTTAAAAATTGGATCATTTATGAACCTGTTTGACCAAAATGACGTGTCCAAACAATTGGATCATGTTCGTATTGTTATGGTAAATACGACTCTCCCTGCCAATATAGGTAGTGCACTTCGTGCCATGAAAACGATGGGATTGTCTAAATTAATATTGGTAGCACCTAAAACCTATCCTCATCCTGATATTGATGCTTTAGCCGCTGGCGCCCAAGATTTAATCGAAAAAATACAAATCGTTGATACTTTGGAACAAGCAATTGAAGACTGCCATCTGGTGTTTGGAACCAGTGCTCGCAGCCGTACTATTCCTTGGCCTCTGCTTGATGTTCGCCCTGCAGCTCAAGAAAGTTTAAAAGCAGCCAATTTAGATCAAAATATTGCAATCGTCTTTGGTCGCGAAGATCGTGGTCTGACCAATGAAGAGTTAGCATTAGCAAACTACCATTTAACTATTCCAGTCAATCCAAGTTATGGCGTTTTAAATGTAGCTCAGGCAATTCAAGTGGTATGCTATGAATTAAGGATGGCAGCACTTGAGCTCAATCAGCAAAACACTGATCAGACTGACCCGCAAGAACATATGCAACTAAAGCAAAATCAAAGTATGCAATGGGACGAGCCATTAGTGACACAGAAACAAAT
This sequence comes from Acinetobacter sp. GWC1_38_13, assembly GCF_001767535.1. Taxonomy (NCBI): domain Bacteria; kingdom Pseudomonadati; phylum Pseudomonadota; class Gammaproteobacteria; order Moraxellales; family Moraxellaceae; genus Acinetobacter; species Acinetobacter sp. GWC1_38_13. The sequence goes on from NZ_MELG01000126.1 coordinate 20,639, forward strand.
GGAAGAGTTCTATCCTCATTTAGAAAAAATGCTAACTGAAATTGAATTCTTAGATCCAAATAATCCACGTTTATTGCCTTTGCATTTGCGTCGTTTATTTGGAAGAATACAATTAGATCGTATGGAATATCATTTATTGCGCGGTATTTTCAGTCGAGTACAAGCTTTAGCCAATGGTTCATGGAAAAAAACACAGACGGAGGATCACTCTCATGATTAAACAGCTAAAAGAAGACATTGAAGCTGTATTTGCACGTGACCCTGCGGCTCGAAATACACTTGAGGTTTTAACCACTTATCCTGGTATTCATGCATTAATTATGCATCGTGTAGCACATGAACTCTGGAAAAAAGATCACAAAGGTACAGCTCGCCTGCTCTCGTCATTTAGTCGATTTGCAACTGGGATAGAAATCCATCCAGGTGCAAAAATTGGAAAACGTTTTTTTATTGATCACGGCATGGGTGTTGTGATTGGGGAAACAGCTGAAATTGGTGATGATGTCACCCTGTACCATGGCGTTACGCTTGGTGGTACTACTTGGAACAAAGGTAAACGCCACCCAACTTTAGAAGATGGTGTTGTTGTTGGCGCTGGAGCTAAGATATTAGGACCATTTACTGTCCATAAAGGGGCGAAAGTTGGTTCAAATGCTGTAGTGACCAAAGAAGTTCCTGAAGGCGTTACCGCTGTAGGTAACCCAGCACGTTATATCTTTAAAGATAAAAATCAAGTTGAGCAAGATGAAGCAAACCGTCGCGACTATGCAGAAAGCATCGGTTTCCAACCTTATGCAACAACTCAAGATCAATCAGATCCTATTTTAGAAGGCATACGCGTGTTATTAGATCGTATGCAGAAAAATGAAAAGCGTATGAATATTCTATGTCAGCGTCTATCTGAGCTTGACCCAACATTCAAACCTCAAGGTGGTAAAAATCAACCATTGAGTAAAGAAGAACTTAAGATTATTGAAGAAGTTAGAAGAGAGTGTGAAGCACAAAGCAAAACATCAACAACATAATATAATTTATAAGAAATGTAACAAGCTTTTCATTGCAAGTTGGTTTTGCTTTTCCTAGACTGGTAAAACCAACGAACTACTTCTCATTTTACTAAAATTAATGGATGTAAAGCATGAATTTTAAGCCTTTGGCATTACTTGTAATTTCAACCACATTTTTAACCGCATGTGGTATTGCGCCGACCAAAAAAGAGAAGATTGTTGAACCATTTGTGTTCAAAGAACCAGATCCGACACCACCATTCTATGCTTTAAATCCAATCAAATATGATGCACCACCAAGCTTTGAAGTTGCCATCAAAGACGCCTCTACACAACCAGTGACAAAGATGGTTGTTTCTTTGCAAAATGACCCAACAAAATCTGCAACTTTAGATATTAATAAATTGATTGTCCCAACAATTGATAGTTCTGAAAGACGGATGAAATATGCGGTTCTTCCAGGCGAAAATGAAATTGATGTAACGGAAATTGATGACTTCTTACAACTAGTTGAAGGAAAAGCACGTCATTACCCTCCTCGATTTACTGAACGCCAAGAACGCAAAGGATATGAAGTAAAGCTAAAAGAAATCACACACAAACTAGATGCTCTCGCTGAGAAACCGAATGCATCGATGGATATTTTGACCCGTGCATTTAAAGCCAGTGTAATGGCTCGCAACCTTGACTTGGGTACAGCTTACACATCTAAGTCTTTAACTTATGCTCAACGAATTTTAGAGATTAACCCTAACGATCCTGAAACCAATTTTTGGTTCGGTTTTGGATTATCAGAAGGTGGTGGACAACGTGAAGCGATTCCATACCTAGATAAAGCGATTAAAGGTGGAGTGCAAGAGGCTTATCTTTCTGCTGCAAACAATTTCTTATGGCTTGAACAGAAGAAAAATGCGCTTCAAACGCTCAAAAATTACAAAATTAATTATCCTGATGAAGCAGAAGTAGTTGACCGTTTGATTCAAGAAGTTGAATCAGGAAAACGTTGGAACATGTGGCAAGTTCTTAACTAAATTACTCTCTTTTTTGTAAAAATAGGCCGTTTTATACGGTCTATTTTTTTATGTTGATTGAAAATGCATCCTTTTTTCGTATTATAGCGGTAATCCTGCTCTCAATTTACTGAAACCCTAATGCGTGCATTTAATTCTTCACATCGCCTATTTGCAATAACGCTACTCAGTACAGTCGTCATGAGTGGTTGCCAAGTTGTAAGCTTAAAACAGCAAGCCATTGATGTCACAATTGCTAATGAGAGAAATAGTATCCTGACTCAAAAAAGACTCAGCGAAGCAAGTCTCAATGTTTTATCGATGTCAGGTAAAGAAGCAAAGTATTGCATGCAATCTGCAGATGAGTGCATTGCAGATTTACATAAGATTCCTCAAATCTTAGATGAACAGCTCTTATCGACTAGCAGTGAATTATTTCTAGCGAAATCCAAAGCCCTAGCGGACTCATCAGAATGCAAAATAAGTAAACTAAGCAAACACAAATCCGAGGAAGAACAAAAGAATATTCAGAAAAATTATGAGCAGTGCTTAGATCAACAATTAGAAGCTTTAGATAAAAGTATTCGCTATAGCTATGCTTATCTATTTAAAACCAGTCGCGCACCACAAGAACGACTTTTTGATAACCGCCAAGTACAAATTCGTGACTTTTACAACCAAGCATTAACTCAACTGGTCAATATTCATAGTCTAAGAAATCCATCCAAAGACCTCGCACCGACTATTAAAATTGGGAAAAGTACGTATACGATTGATATCCAAGCTTATCAACGTTTACAGAATATGAAGCTAGAAAAATTTGTCTCTAGCTATAACATGAACTTCTCTGGATTAAGAGCAATTAACCGACGCGATGGTTTTGGTTCTGATTTTGTAGCAGTATTCCCTGCAGACAATACCAATAAGTTTGAGAATAAATATATTTTAGATCCTCTCAACTATAACTACCCTAAAGGTACAAATCCGAATATTCATAAAGCTCGTTATTTAGCTGCGACTATTATTGCTCAACCTAAACGCGCCGCAGCAACAGCCGATGAAGTGTTAAATAGCCCAGAATTTGAGATTAAAGTCTACGATCCATATAGCGTTGAAAAAGTTAATATCGCTGGAAAACCTTATTCATTGGCTGCAAATTTCTCTGCACCATATGGTTTATGGTTGTCTGAAAATAATTTAGGAGCAGCAGCTTACTTAACTTTAATTGATCGTGATCAACACCTAACCATGCCGCATTTATATATGCTGGAACCTTACAATCCTAATAAAAAAGTCATCGTATTGGTCCATGGTTTAGCTAGTAGTCCTGAAGCATGGATTGCGGTAACAAACGATATTATGGGTGATCCTGTACTTCGTGAACATTATCAAGTCTGGCAAGTTTTTTATTCAACCAATATGCCAATCTTAGAAAGTCGTTTTCAAATATATGCTCTACTTAAACAAGCATTTGGCTCGGTGAATATGCAAGATGCTGCAGCCAAAGATGCTGTTCTCATTGGACATAGTATGGGTGGGATTATCAGTCGTCTTTTAGTGAGCAATGCTGATATATCAAAAGAAGCATTAGTGATGATGAGTAGTCGTCAGCAAACTCGTTTACGCAAGCATCCCGTAATTGGTGAGCGACTAAAAATGCAACCTGTATCTAATTTTGATCGTGCGATTTTTCTTGCAGCACCGCATAAAGGTACAGATTACGCTGATCGTTGGTTTACTCTCGCAGCACGAAAAATCATTAAACTACCGACCACATTTCTCACAACACTGGCAGATACTTTAACAAGTAATGATGTTGAGCTAAAAGATTTTGTAAAAACACTTACTAATGATGTTATTCAGAATGGTCCAAGTGATCTAAGTAAAAAATCCAAATTTATGGAGTTAACGGCTGATATTCCTCCACAGAAAGGTCTGCTGTTTCATTCCATCATGGGAAATATCACAAAGAGCCAAGACCCTAACGTCATGACAGATGGAATAGTTCCCTATAAAAGTGCTCACCTAGATGGAGCTGTTTCTGAAAAAATTATTACAGGTGGTCATTCAATTCAAGAAACGCCCGAAGCAGTCCTCGAATTAAGACGAATTTTAAGACAACATCTTGTGGAACACGGTTTATATAAACCTCAAAGCTAAACAAAAAGCCCAAAGTTAACTTTGGGCTTTTTTATTACTAGTTCTAATTAATTCGTAGAACGAATCATGTAATCAAAGGCAGATAATGCAGCTTTCGCACCTTCGCCTGTTGCGATGATGATTTGCTTGTATGGTACTGTCGTACAGTCACCTGCTGCAAATACACCCTGTACATTGGTCTCATTACGATCATTAATCACAATCTCACCACGATTGCTGAGTTCGACTGCACTGTTCTTTAGGAAATCCGTATTTGGCAATAAACCAATTTGTACAAAGATTCCCGCAAGTTCTACTGTGTGTTCTACATCAGTCGCA
>NZ_MELG01000127.1:0-4320 GCF_001767535.1 Acinetobacter sp. GWC1_38_13
TAAAAAGATCAGATTTAAATCTGATCTTCACAAAATTGTAGAAAGGCTTTTAATCCTGGCCCCTGATATTTTTGGCGGTGTACCAGCATATAAAGTGGTCTTGTCAGTTGCCAGAACGGTGTGTCAAGGATGACCAATTGACCTTTTTCAGCTAAAGGCTCAATCGCCAATCTTGATACACAAGACATTCCAAGCCCACCCGCTACAATTTTTAAAATTGCTTCGTTATGACCTAAGGTCAAACGAATATTCGCATCAGGAACATCTTGTAAAATTGCATTGTCAAAAACTTCACGTGTACCAGAGCCTTCTTCACGTAAAATCCATTCAACATTTAGAAAGTCAGCAGGGCTTAATGCACGTTGAATTTGAGCAAGAGGATGTGAAGGTGCACAGCAAACGGCTAATTCATCATCACGCCAGTGAATACACTGTAATTGTGGCAAATGACAAGAGCCTTCAATTAAAGCCAAATCTAACTGAAATTGGTTGACTGCTTCAATCATTTGACGAGTATTACCCACTTGTAATTGTAAGTGTGCTTGTGGGTGTTTTTGTAAGAAATCAGCCATTAAATCAGGCATTAAGTAGTCGCTGATTGTGAGCGTTGCTCCCAATCTAAGGTCAATACTTTGTAATTCACCTTTGGCTGCTTGCTCAAAAGATTCACAGCGACCTAATATTTCTAATGCTTGTGGCAATAAAAAGCGTCCCAAATCATTAAGCTGTAAACGCTTGCCGAGTCGATCGAACAATGGCGCACCAAGACCATCTTCTAAATCAGCTAAAGCCATACTTGCTGCACTTTGAGTAAGTCTAACAGCATCACTGGCTTTGGTTACGGTTCCTTCCTGAGCGACCGCCACAAAAACAGCCAATTGGCGTAAGGTCATTCGCATGTTATATAGCCTTAATGTTTTGAGTATCCATCAAATATTCGATCATGCTAACATGAGCATACTGTTTCGTGCCACGTTCAAATCATGTCAATTGAAAAATTTACCGTAGAAAAGGTTTTATCTGTACATCGTTGGGCTCACAATCTTTTTAGTTTCACGATGACGAGACCCGCCCATTTTAAATTTACAGCAGGTCAATTTGCTCGTATTGGGTTGATGGTAAATGGTGAATTGGTGGTTCGTGCATATTCAGTCGTTTCTTCACCTTTTGATGAAAATCTGGAATTCTTTTCTATCGTTGTACCTGATGGTGCGTTTACTTCAAACCTTCAACATCTTGAAATCGGTGATGAGTTATATCTCGACAAAACTGCGTATGGGTATTTAACTTTAGCTCGCTATCAATTGCCTTTAGCTCATGATTTATGGTTATTAGCCACAGGTACTGGATTGGCTCCTTTTTTATCTATGCTCCAAGATTTTGAAACGTGGACGAAATATCAGCATATTCATCTTATATATAGTGTGAGATCTACAGCTGAACTGGCTTATGTAGATCGTATACAAGAGATTGCTGAGAGCTTTGGTGAAGGGCATACAGGGTTCAAATTTGTACCTATAATTACCCGTGATCCAAATGCAACCCTACATGATCGTTTACCTGTTTTGATTGAAAATGGTGAACTAGAAAAAGTGGTTGGCCTATCACTCAATCCTGCTACTAGCCATGTGATGTTATGTGGTAATCCACAAATGGTGGAAGATACTAAGGATGCATTAAAACAACGTGGACTGACGATGAATCGTCGTGGTGAGGGAAATATTGCTGTAGAGAACTATTGGTAATAGGTACGCATGGATATGTTATTAGTGAACAAACATATCCATAAATTCGCGGATTTCTTGAATTGCGGTATCAACATCTGTATTCAGCCATGTGGGCTCAAAAAGTCCAGTGTAGTGCTCTAAGCGATCATGGGGAACAACCAGTCGAACTGGGCAATCTTCTTCAAGTAAGCGCCAAGGTAAAATCGGAACTTCATTATCGAGAAATGGTTGTACATTCCGAATATCGATAATCATTGCATTAATGCAATCGGGTAAGGGCATAACCGAGAATTCTTCAGTACGTCGACGGAAATATTCTAGATCACCCCACTTTAAAATATAGCTTGGTTTATTGAACTCGATAATACCAATCAAATGTTCATCGCGTGTGTGATGTAAAAAACATTGATGTGTGACATCAGTGTCTAAATCTAGAGAAACACTTTGTTGGCTATAGGACATACAGTAATTAAAAACAGAACAGAAACGTGACAGAGGATTATAGCTTATTTTTATCATTTTCTAAACCGCCTATATTTTATACAAGAATGCAAATAATAAAAAGTAGAGTTATGCAAATAAAACAACGATAGTGCGAAGCTTTGTCACACAATGCAACACAGTCCATTGCTAATATAAAGGTCTAAGCAATAAAAGGATGAGGGCAAACTATGATGCATGATTTTAGTAAGCCACAGCCTCATGTGGCCAGTAAAGAAGAAATAGCAAGGAAAAGGAAATTACCAGTCTATATGCTCATTATCGTAGGGCTGTTCTTGCTAGCATTATTAATTTTTATGGTTGCAGACCATTCGAATAAACCTACTGCACAAGTGATCATGTCACAGTTGCATTCGGTCCTTTTAAATGCGTAAGCAATCTATCTTAGACCAAACCTAATCGATTTAACGAGCTCATTGGTGTGAACTAATGGGCTTTTTTTGCAAAATTATGCGTAATTTTTGTTGTATTAGTGATGCTGTTCGTTGATTGAGAATTAAACAAAAATTATGGTTTAGCTATCCATTCGTGATTTTCTCTTAACAGAATGAGTTTGGGTAGCTGTATTTGACTTAAAAAACACATAAAAGGATAACAAGACATGAATGAAATTTTTAGTGATCCATCCCAAAGAGGGAGATTTGATGCAATGTATTATTGGGATCAATTTCAGCCAATATTAGCCGCAATTGTTATTCTACTGGTGGGTTGGATTATTGCCCTAGTGATTGCAGCAGGCGTGAAAAAGTTATTACAAAAATTTGATACCAATCATAAATTGTCATCGGCGACTGGTAGAGCGCCCAATATAGAGAGTCTTATTTCCAAACTTGTATTTTGGTTTGTGATGATTTTGGCCGTTGTTGGTGCATTAAATGTCTTAAATATTAGTGGTGTAAGCGATCCATTTAGCAATATGGTTGGTCGTGTACTGGCTTATATTCCAAATCTGTTGGCTGCTGTTGCGGTCGGATTTATTGGTTGGATTGTTGCACGTTTGGTGCGTGTAGGCTTGACCAATGTATTATCCAAAACTCAGTTAGACGATAAGTTAAGTAGTGAAGTTGGTGTTAGTTCACTGAGCAGTAATATTGCTGAGATCTTTTATTGGTTAGTTTTATTATTATTCTTGCCGATTGTTTTATCTATTCTCGGTTTAACTGGGCTACTTGTTCCTGTGCAGAATATGGTAAATGAAGCAATTGCATTCTTACCGAATCTATTCATTGCAGGCGTAATCATTTTTGTTGGTTATATTTTAGCGAAAATCGTTCGTGGTATTGTTGAGGGCTTAACCAATAGCTTAGGTTTACAGGCTCAAGCAGAAAAGATCGGATTATTTAAAAATTCAAGTGTTTCTAAGTTCTTAGGTTCATTTGTATTTGCAATTATTATCATCACAGCATTAATTGTGGCATTTGAAGCATTGGGTGTTGAAGCAATTTCACAACCAGCAACAGCGATGTTGAATGAAATCATGCATGCAATTCCACAAATTATCGCGGCTGGATTGATTTTAATCGTGGCTTATGTGGTATCGAGATTTGTTGGACGTTTGGTCGCTGAATTAATATCAGGTGCTGGTGTTGACGAAGTTCCGATGAAACTGGATGTACAACGTTTTCTTGGACAAACACGTGTTTCTGATATTTTTGGCTATTTGATCGTGTTCTTTACTATGTTATTTGCTGTTTCTGAAGCAGCGAATCGCTTAGGTTTAGAACAGGTGAGTGGCTTGATTGCCATGTTTATCCAATTCGGTGCAGACATTTTACTCGGTGCTGTGATCTTGGTAATCGGTTTTTGGCTTGCAAATGTGGTTGCGAATGTCGTGCAACGTGGTGAATACAACAGCTCACGTTGGTTAGGTAATCTAGTTCGCATTTTGATCATGGGCTTAGTTATTGCGATGGGTCTAAAAGCAATGGGTATTGCCGATTCGATCGTTAACTTGGCATTTGGTTTGACGTTGGGTTCTGTTGCAGTTGCTTTTGCATTGGCATTTGGTTTAGGCGGTCGTCAACCTGCTGAACGTTTATTGACAGATTTATTGGATAAAGCAAAAACCGAAGCTAAGCAACCAAATCCAATT
>NZ_MELG01000127.1:4339-5468 GCF_001767535.1 Acinetobacter sp. GWC1_38_13
TTAGTACCAATAGCAATCCAACTCCTCCTTCATCTCCATATTCAGATGAATAGAAAAAATAATCTTTGATTTTTTTGATCAATTCGACCACTCTTAACAGGGTGGTCGTTTTGTTTTTTCAATAAATAAAAAGTCTATAGGAGAATTAAATGAAGAAGCCTAACCGCGTATTTGCACCGATTATTATTGCTGGAATCACCGTAGGATTTTTGGCAAGTGCATATAAATTCGTGATCGCAAAGTCTGGCACGAGCAAAGAAAAATCAACATCAAATAGCTCGCAATCCTCTTCTGTTGAAGCAGCGAATTCTCCTGAGCATCACTCTTAGTTCATCAAATGATCTGCTCAATTTGAATTTTCTAGACGAATTGAGCAGCGGCTTGTGCTGATGACCACGCCCATTGGAAGTTATATCCCCCAAGATGACCTGTTACATCGAGAACCTCTCCAATAAAATACAAGCCTTTTTGTTTTTTACTTTCCATGGTTTTGGAGGATACCTCGCTGGTATCTACGCCACCGAGAGTCACTTCTGCAGTTCGATATCCCTCAGTTCCTGAAGGTTTTACAGCATAAGCATGTAGTTGTGTTGCAATGTGCTCCAGTTGAGCATCACTGATATTGCCAATCGAAGTTTCACTGTGATCCGCCCAAATGAGTTGCTGTAACTCAATAACGATACTTTTTGCAGTGAACTCATTCAGTAAAGTTCTGAGTAGAACTTTAGGTTGTGATTTTTTCTTGGCTTTGAAAAAATCCAATAAATCTTGGCTTGGGAAAAAGTCTATTTTAAAACTTTCTCCAACATGCCAGTAATTGGATAGTTGCAAGGAGCTTGGACCACTTAAACCGCGATGGGTAAATAAAAGTGCTTCAGTAAATTGATGACGATCGTTGATCAAGGTTGCATCTAATGCATTACCACTTAAGCGAGTGGTTACTTCTTTAAACTGATCCGAAAAAGTAAAGGGAACAAGACCAGCACGGGTTGGAAATACATGATGTCCGAACTGCTTTGCCAGTTCATAGCCAAAACCTGAACCGCCTAATGTTGGAATCGATAAACCACCAGTGGCAACCACTAACGACTCACAGTGATAAGTGCCTTGATTGGTTTCAATAATAAAA
>NZ_MELG01000128.1:0-24440 GCF_001767535.1 Acinetobacter sp. GWC1_38_13
TTTTTTATAAAAAAACCATGCATCTGAAAGCTAATGCTTTTTTCATGAGCAAACGAAATTTTTAACCAAATAAAAAAGCCCTTGTATTTAACAAAGGCTTTTTATTAATTTGGCAGAGGATCAAGGACTCGAACCTTGACGAACGGTTTTGGAGACCGTCATGCTACCATTACACCAATCCTCTATAACCGCATGATTAATTCATTTCTGATTTAACCATAAAAAAAGCAAGATAACCTTGCTTCTTAAATTTGGTGGGGGCGAAGAGACTCGAACTCTTACACCTTGCGGCGCTGGAACCTAAATCCAGTGCGTCTACCAATTTCGCCACGCCCCCGATGGGTATGCATATTAGTGACAAAGCGGCTTTATGACAAGACTTTCTGATAAAAAACCAATTCAAGTGAACATATAATATTCAAATCAAAGATTTATGTTTATTTTTACAACAAATTTATTGTTCGAATCGCATTTCTTAGCTCTGTAACTGAGCCAAAGCGTTCATCAATTTTTTTCTTTAATAAACCATCAAGTATCGGCAAAAAGCACTTTAGTGAATCTGGAAGTTTGATCTGTAACTGTTGGCAATGCAGTATTGCCCAATCATGATAGGTTTTTGCAGATAATCTCGATTGACAGAGCCATTCATATAGAATAATTCCAAAAGCGTATAAGTCACTTTGTACAGACTTGGGTTGACCATGAAACAGTTCAGGTGCCATGTAATGCGGTGTCGCGGTCAATAATTTCTTCGGACTAATAATTCGTTGACTCTGCTCAAAATCAATCAATCTACAAGTATCTAAATAACGCCTAAAATGCTCTGATTTCAGATCACCATGTATCCAACCACTTTGATGAAGTGCTGCAAGAGCATTTAAAGCAAGTAAAATTTGTTTTCTGATCTCATGCAGACCATTTTCAGGACTAAATTTTATAAAAAAATCGTTCGTATCTAAGGTTAATAGCCCTTCTCCACTTTGCCTCGTTTCATTTAAAAAATTCAGCTTGGATAAATCAATAACCCTATAAGGGACTAAAAAATCCGAACTAGCAATCTTATTTTGCCGATAAAACTCTAATTCGGTGCTAAACGAATCTTCTAAAACTTGGTTGTGTTGCTCAACATGAAACTTTAGCCAATATTTTTTATGTCCTTGAATTAATGTATATAAACGCCGTCCATATGAATGGCTTTTTTGTTTGGTCTGTAACACTATCTCATCAAACGAATGATCTAGATCAGAGATCAACATAATAGAATTCATTCTGCTGCTTATTTTCTTGCTTACGTAATGACGCCAAACAATGTTCTATTGTTTTGCCGATCCGCGCGTGCGTTTCTATTGAGGTGATTTTTGGCCATGTTGCTCGTTCACCTTCTTGCTGCAAAATCTTGAAAATCCTAGGTCGAGGATTTTTTAACATATAGTTATAGTGGCGCAAACCATATTTAGCGATGATATTTACATCACCATAATAACGCTGTCCAAGTATGCCATAGCCATGATCAAGTACTCGACGGATTGGGAAAAAACCTCCCATATAGTTTCGTGTTAAATCCATCACTTCCATCGCAATCGCTTTCCCTTGATGACGGACAATGCGTTGAGGCCAACTTAATACATCTCTACGAAAACGATCTGTGTCGCTCTGCATAAATGGCACAATATGAGGATTCACCTGACTGGCGATGGTGTAGTTAATATTATAAAGACGCGCCATTTTTTCCTGAGGAAAATCACTACGCATACTCCCATCCACCCATTTTGTCTTTGCCATATAGGGGGTATGTTGTCCATCATAACGCTTACTGGTTAGATGCACTGGCGGAAATAATACAGGTACGGCACAAGATGCTAACACTGCGCTCCAAACCAAAACATTAGGTGCAGTTAATGCATTCATAATTCTAGGATTTTGAGCTGTATTGTGCGGTGCTACGACAATATTAATATGTCGTTTAGATTGTTGATATGCCTCAGCAAAAGTTAAATCACCCAAATTATTCATTAAGAATTTTTTGAGATACATCACATCAGCAAAACCACCATGCCCTTTAATCAGTTCAGTTACGGTTCTAAAACGGAATGCATCACTAAAAAAATGCTGTCCACCAAGCAACTCAGGGATCTTATCGTTCTTTGAAACACCAAGCATACCCGTCATAATCGCTCCTGCACTCGACCCAGACAGAACACTTGGCATCAAATCTTGCTCAAATAATGCTTTACACACGCCTGTATGAAACAAACCCAAAGTTGCCCCTCCAGAAAACATGAGGGCTGGTTGTCCATAGGCTTTTTGACATTCTTCAAAGAATTGAATTTTCTCTTTTAATTGGAAAGTTATACATTCGCTCGAGGCAAGATATTGAAAACAATCACTCACAAGTTCTACATAGTTTTCAATAATTTTTTTTGTTCCCACATATGTTTCAGCAAATAACATCGGATGACCAATATTTGCAAAATCATAAGATAATCCTTCACGGAGAACATAAATTAAATCGAGTGTTCGATGTTGAGTACGATATTTTTTTAATAAGGTGTATCGATTTGATAATGCTTCGGCATCAAAATAGGGCGACTGATTATCGTACTTCCACTCCTCTCTGCCAGATTCCTCATCCAGTTTTAGCGCGATTTCCTTCCATTGTTGATAACTTCTAGCATGCTGCAAATCCTCTTTTAGGACATCAACCCGATGTTTTTGATAGCTATTTTTCTTTTCTCTTACTTTGTTTAGCATCGTCTGTCCTATCCCGTCTTCATTTTTCTATTCATGCACTTATACAATGCAAAAACCTACTTAAACAATCAAGTATAAATTCTTGTTATTGTGCATCGTTTTGATGATATTTCCTTTATTTTCGTGCAAGCAGTGCTAGTATCAATCTTCATTAATCACTGAGTTTTGTGTGTTTTTATGGCTATCTTAGACTTACCAGAATCTATTCTTGCATCTTTGTCGAATGTTTTGACTCAATTACAGCATGTTCTGCCACAACCGAAGCAACCGACTGATTTTTCTGCAATCGCATTTAAATGGGAAAATCAAGAACTGATCGCCATACAACAACCTAAAAAAATGTATCTGGAAGATCTAAAAGGAATAGAGCGTCAAAAAGATAAAATCATTCAAAACACCTTGCAATTTTTAAATGGTCTACCTGCCAATGATGTTTTATTAACAGGTTCTCGTGGCACAGGAAAATCCTCAATTGTTCGTGCTTTACTAACTGAATACTCTGATCAAGGACTACGTTTAATTGAAATAGAACGCGATGATTTATCCGATTTACCCAAAATTCAAAAACTCATTGAACAACGTCCTGAGAAATTTATTGTTTATTGTGATGATTTAGCATTCAACGCAGAAGATGAAAATTATCGAAGTTTGAAAAGCGTGCTAGATGGTTCTCTTCAATCAGGTTCGAGCAATTTTATTATTTATGCGACGAGTAATCGTCGTCACCTTTTACCTGAATTTATGCATGAAAATACCCCAGTACGGAAAGTAGACGTACCTCAATACACTGAATTACATCCACAAGAAGCGATTGAAGAAAAAATATCTCTTTCAGATCGTTTTGGAATGTGGCTTTCATTCTACCCAATGGACCAGCAACTATATTTGCAAATCGTTGAACATTACATTGTTAAAGCAGGCTTAGAATATAACGATATTGTTCGAGGCGAAAGCTTGAAATGGTGTCAAGCACGAGGGCAACGTTCTGGTCGTGCAGCATACCAATTTTCTAAACACTGGATTGGTTCAAAAAATTTAGAAAAGTTAGCGAATAAAGATCAAACATAAACGCCTCAGATACTTAACTTGCTTCTTAATAGCACTCGCAATTGTTTCTTCTTCATTAAATTTTATAAAAACTAGGAAACAATTGCGTTGTCAAAGAACTCTGATGTCAATTAGAAAAACCATATAAATTTCATGTGACTATAAAACAACACCACCTGGTAAGTCAGCATACTTCTCTTTCTAACATTTCCGATAATCATCTAAAACAAACAAATTTCGCTAGCAGATTAGTTTACTTTTCTATAATATTAGGTAGATCGGTATACCCAATACAAAACCATGAGCACAAAGTCAGCCAAACAAAAGATATTAGATGCAGCATCTATCCTGTTTTATAACGATGGGATTACCAATACTGGCATTAATAGCATTACAGACAAAGCGCAAGTGGCGAAAATGTCGCTCTATAATAATTTCCCCACGAAATCAGATTTGATTAGCTGCTACATCGAAGCCCGTCATCAAGAATGGTTAGAATTATTTGAAAAAAGGAAAGTTCAAATTCACTCACCTATTGATGGCATTCTCGCTATTTTTGATGCTTACCATGATCATGCAGAGTTTGCCTATGAAAAAGGGTTTAGGGGCTGCGGCTTGTTAAATGCAGCAGCTGAGTTTCCTGCTCATAGTCCTGAGCGTCTAGCAGTCAAAAAGCATAAAGATGAAATTGAAAACATTGTTGCTGGGTATCTAATGCAACAATTTGAAGATTCCAACAAAGTCCAAGAACTTGCTCTTTTAATTTCTTTTATTTTAGAAGGCTCAATTGCTAGAGCTGGTTTAGAAAGCTCAAGCATCAAAGTATTTGCAGCGAAGCAAATGGTTCAACGATTATTAGAACAAGAGATTAAAAATTGAATAGCAAAACTTCAAACCTCAGCTCCCACTCTGGTTTTATTGCAGTTTTGATTGCCTCAATTTTATGGGGTACTACTGGAACTGCGGCATCTTATGCGCCTAATTTAAGCCCTCTTGCAATAGGAGCGATTGCAATGGGTGGTGGTGGATTACTACAAGCCTTGCTCGCTCATAAAAAGATTTTAGATCATCTACCACAAATCAAGTTTTACTACCCTTTGCTTCTGATTGGAACGATTTCAGTAGCCATTTATCCTCTCGCTTTTTACAGCTCAATGCGTATGGCTGGAATTACGATTGGAACGGTAGTCTCAATTGGGTCAGCACCATTATTTACAGCTTTGTTAGAAAAATTTTTCGATAAAAAAGCACTTTCATTGAAATGGTTTATTAGTTTTATTTTTGGTGTTATCGGAGTATTACTTTTATCTGTGGGTGAAACACACTCTCATGGATCAACACAAAGCATTTCGACAGATCAAAAAACCATTGGAATCATTCTCGGATTGATTGCAGCTCTCACCTATTCACTATACTCATGGGCTGCTAAAAAAATGATTGATCGAGGTGTAGATTCAAAAGCATCAATGGGTTTAATTTTTGGTTTTGGCGCTTTAATCTTATTACCAACATTATTTTTTACGGGTTCAAACCTCTTTGATGAGTCTGTAAATCTTTATGTTGTTGCCTATATGATGTTGATTCCAATGTTTCTTGGCTATCTACTATTTGGGTATGCGCTAAAAACAATCTCCGCAAGCACAGCAACTACGCTTACTTTATTCGAGCCACTCGTTGCTGCTTTATTCGCAGTTCTTTTAGTCGGTGAGCAATTAGCACCGATTGGTTGGGTTGGCATGGTTTTGATTTTTGTTTGTTTAGCCGTGTTGTCTAAAACAGACCGTCCAAAATAATTTCGAGTTTCAACCAATATTAAATAGCATAGAGCTATGATCAATAATTCAATATAAAAATTTAAATCGCAGATGCAGAAAATAAACTTTCTCTGCATCTGTTTTTTCTAATACGTTAGTTACTTAGATCAATATTCTTGCGCTAATTTTTCTAAAGTAAATAACATTTTTTTCACCACACTTCTTTTATGCTGCAACATATTTTTGATATTCGCTGGATTGAAACCAGTTAATTTCGCAATACCACGACTGGTCATATATTCACCAGTTTTCTCAAAATGCTTTTCACTCAAAAGTGTTTTGGCATTCGAGAATCTAACCGCTAGCTTATAGTCGCTTAGTTCAGACCATGCACCTGTTTTATATTCTTGAAAATCAAATTCTTTCTTCTGTTGAGCTGGTTTATCTCGAAGAATATTACTCAAACGATTGATAATGATTTTTTCTTCACTTTGTTCAATTAATTGATAAAGTTCAGTTTCTTCAAATGAACGGCCCAAAGAAAGATCTTTTTTATATTGTTCAATCACTTTCTCTTTTGATGTCTCGTTCTCATCACCTTGTTGAATGAGGCATAGAATCTTATATAAAGATTCTAATCGACCACATGTAAAAATATAAGAAATCTTCAACTTGTACTCCGCTATGAGTTTTAGCTCATCAAAATAAATAATTTATTCGACACTTTAACACGATAGCTGTAGCTCCTGAGCTTCAAGCTACACATTAATCAATGATTTGATCTTTAAATGTCTTAACTTAGAACAGAAGATATTTAACCGACCAAATATCAGGTCGGTTCTAAGTCTGTCATCGGCCATCTAGGTGTAGTTGTGACCGCCAAACCATCTTGTTGCCCTGCTTTTAAACGTTGATAACCAGCAAAGGCAATCATTGCTCCATTATCTGTACATAAGGCAGGTTCAGCATAATAAACTTGCGCTTTGATCTTTTTCAAAGAGGTTTCTAATTGCTCACGTAAGCGAACATTTGCACTCACACCTCCAGCAATCACCAATCGTTTCAAACCAGTTTGCTTCAAAGCTTTCACTGATTTTTTAACCAAAGTATCAACGATTGCTTCTTGGAAAGAAGCTGCGATATCTGCATCACGATTTTCTTCACCCAATTTTTTCAACTGAACAGAAACCGCAGTTTTCAAACCACTAAATGAAAAATCCAAGCCTTGATGTAACATCGGGCGAGGAAATTCAAATGCTTGTGAATTACCTTGCAAAGCTAATTTGGCAATATTAGGACCACCTGGGTACGGCAATTTCATCATTTTTGCAACTTTATCAAATGCCTCACCCGCCGCATCATCTATCGACTCGCCAAGTAATTCATATTGACCAATTCCATGAGCTGCCATCAGTTGCGTATGACCACCTGAAACTAGTAAGGCTACAAATGGAAATTCTGGTGGCGTTTCAGAAAGTAAAGGCGCAAGCATATGACCTTCCATATGGTGTACACCGATGGCTGGTTTGTTAAATGCAAAAGCCAAAGTGCGTCCAAATATTGCACCTGTCATTAACGCTCCCATGAGTCCTGGTCCGCGTGTATATGCAATTGCATCTATTTCTTGTTTTTTGACCCCACTTTGCTCAAGCAACTGATTAATCAAAGGAATCATTTTTCGTACATGATCACGTGATGCAAGTTCAGGAACGACACCACCATATTCAGCATGCAGTTTGATCTGACTATATAGAACCTGTCCACGTAAGCCGAGCTCGCTATCATAGAGTGCTAACCCAGTTTCATCACACGAAGTTTCTAAGCCCAAAACAATCATTAAACTGCCTTTACAACGATCAAAAATAATATCGAAGCTATTATAGACTTGTGATCTGAGTTGTAAATGAGTAAAATACTGACCTTCACTTGCGATCTAGTGCAATCGTGCATTGGGTCTTATCCATAATCTTAGAGGATTTTACATGCCACAAGTTAAGTTGAAAGAAGGCGAACCAGTAGACGTAGCTATCCGTCGTTTCAAACGTTCATGCGAAAAAGCGGGTGTTTTAGCTGACGTTCGTAAGCGCGAATTCTATGAGAAACCAACTCAAGAACGTAAGCGTAAAAAAGCTGCAGCAGTTAAGCGTTATCAAAAGAAATTGACTCGCGAATCTGTACGTACTACTCGCCTTTACTAATTAATTTGTGATTGATTGCTGAAAAGACTATGACTACTTTAAAAGACCAAATTACTGACGTATTAAAAACTTCAATGCGTGCCAAAGATATGGCAACAGTAACGGTCATTCGTGGTCTACAAGCAGCAATTAAGCAAATCGAAGTCGATGAGCGCATTGAGCTTGACGATGCTCAGGTTCTTGCGGTCATTGAAAAACAAATTAAACAACGTAAAGAATCGATCAAGGCCTTTTCTGGCGCTGGTCGAGATGATTTAGCTAGTAAAGAACAAGCCGAAGTTGAGGTTATTTCTCAATTTCTACCAGCAGCTATGACTGAGGAAGAACTTGATTCTATCATTGAGCAAACGATTGCTGCTCAAGAAGCTACTAGCATGAAAGATATGGGTAAGGTGATGAATTCTCTACGTCCGATCATAGCCGGGCGTGCCGATCCTGCACAAGTATCTGCTAAAATCAAAGCAAAATTAAGCTAAGCTGCTTTTATCCCCCTCTCTATATTAATGTAAATGGATTCATTTAAATGAACCCATCTATCTATATCAATTAAAATTACACTGAATATTGTATTTTTTCAGCATTTGCATTTCTTTAGATTCTGCAACTTGATTAATCACTTCTTGTTTCGTCATCGTCGCATATTGTCCAGTCAAAGATGATCGATTACGTTCAATTGCTTGATATAAATCCTGCACATATTGATTGGTAATACCACAGAATTTTGCCTGCTGTTCAGGACTAAAACGCGAAAGTTGAGGATCTAAACTACGCAGAAAACCACGCATATCCTGCGCATAATTTGCAGTAATCTTCTCTACAGAATTTACATATTGTTCAACAGAACTCGCTGAACTCACCCCGATCATGCTTATTGCAAAAATAAAAATAAAAATCTTTTTCATAAATCTTTTAACTTCTCAGTTATTCCTTACGCAGGACATCTTATCTTAATTCAAGAAAATTTGGCTTATGCTCAGTAAAAAATTCTTCCTTTGGTGCAGGAAGTTTGCCCTCTGTAACAGAGCCCAAACGCAAACGAATAATATTGGGTAGATCAGTACGATACGAATAAATTGGACTTCCACAATTCTGGCAGAACACACGAGCTTTATTGGGAGTATGTAAGTATTCTTTTAACTGATCTTGTCCAGATATGAATTGGAATTTGGTTTGATCAATTGGACTATTCCAGCCTGCGATACTACCTTGAGCTTGTTGACAATGCTGGCAATAACACAAAATGCTCTGTTCGATTTCCCCATCATATTGATATTGAACTGCTCCACATAAACACTGTCCTTTTATCATTATTTTCCTCAATTATTAAATTTTCATTCGGCGATCATCTTGCATTTGTTTTAAACGCGAATCAATTTTTGCTGACATCGCCATATTACCTTTCGCCAAACGTTGGGCATGTAGCATTGATTTTATAGCATTTTCTTCATGACCTGACCAATATTCAGCCTCTGCTCGATAACATAAAACATTGATCGCTTGCAAAGGTGAACTCTTATCTAGATTGGTTGCCTGTTGTAATAGTTGCCACCCCTCCACGTCTCTTTGATTTTTATGTATAAATCGTTGTACTAAGGTTTGGGCTTCAGCTGCTTTACCTTGTCTTATAAGCACTTCCGCTAATTTATAAGATAAAGCACGATTTTCAGGCATAGTGCGTTGGATTGAATTGATACTGTTATAAGCCAGATCAATTTTATTTTGACCTAGATAAATATCCGTTTGGATCAATGGAATAAGTACGTGATTTTTTAATTTTAATTTGACTTGATCAAGGCTGGTCTGGGCTTGTGCATAATCACCTCGCTCTAAATAAAACTTACTGATCGCAAGTAATCCCGCAATATTCTTTTGATTAGCCAAAGCTTGAAGCTGATTTTCTGTCGCCTGATTTGATACGACATAGGTGTACCATTTCATGATATCAAAATCGAGATCATAAATTTTTGGTTTCACTCGAGGTAACTGGTTTGCACGTAATCGTGCCTCACTCATACGTTCCGTGGTTAATGGGTGGGTAAACCAGAAATCTGGTAGGAAACTGACTCGGCTAGTAGCACGATGCATCGTTTCGAAATAGTCAGCCATACTTTGTGGATTGTAACCAGAGGAATACATAAATTGCATACCGATACGATCCGCTTCACGCTCTTGATTACGACTATAACTCAATTGCTTATCCATTAAGGCAGCTTGAGTACCTAGCATTACAGCAGAGCCAACATCACCGTCAGCTTGTGAAGCAATCGCAGCTCCTACGAGGATACCTGCTAAAGCAAGCAATCCTTGCCCTTTGAAGGCTTCTTGAGATCGGCTATAGTGACGTTGCGAAACGTGTGCTATCTCGTGAGCCATAACACCAGCAATCTCATCGATATTTTTCGCAGAAGTGATTAAACCCGTGTTTAATGCAAAAAGACCACCAGGAACTGCAAAAGCATTGATTTGAGGGTCTTTAATCACCACTAGACCAATCGGTTGCCCAAGCTGAGTTTGGCTGAGAATACCTGAAAACACTTGAAGAAACTGATCTTCCAACCATGCATCTTGTACAGTTGGCATTTGACGACGCACTTCCCGATAGACTTTCTCTCCGATCAGTTTTTCTTTTTGCTGATCAAGCAACCCGACACCACTACCGATATCAGGTATTTCAGTTTGACCTGAAATTTGCGGAGGTAAAAAGACCTGTGTATGACTAAGTTGAGTCGTGGCAAATAAGCCACATGCGAGCAGCAACGGTCTCAAGTGGTTTCTCTATGATTCTACTGGAAAAATTTAATATACCATTTGATTTAGGAGAAATTTGCAACGAAGTGTTATAAAAGACAGGAAAATCCTGTCTTACTTTATGATTTTTGAAATTCTAAAGAATTACTTGTCAGGCGAATAACGTTGATCAATACTGAATTTCCCTGGAAATTTAGCATTAATTTCTGCATAAAAAGCCATAATCTCAGTCATATCTTTTTGATAATCACCTGATGGATAAACAATTTTACCAATACCTGTTTTCTTTTTTGCATAATCCATATATGCCAATGCAATAGGTACACCTGCATTCACAGCAACATGATAAAAACCTGTTTTCCATTGTTCTTGTTTCGCACGTGTTCCTTCTGGTGTTACAAGCATCACAAGTTTAGGATGTGTTTTAAATAGATCACTCATCAACTGAACCATGCTTGGTCTTTCCTGACCTTCTTGCTTAGCACTGCGATCTATTCCTATTCCGCCCATCGCACGCACAAAAGGACCAAATGGAAATTTCATATAGCTGTCTTTGATCGTCAAACGAACATTTACACCTAAAGCTTTCAATGCTAATCGTGCATATAGTGCATCCCAATTACTGGTATGTGGCGCCGCGATCATGACACATTGGTCAATATCCAAGTCCCAGTGATTATCAATTTCCCACCCCATCAAACCCAAAGTTTGTTCAGCTAATTTCTCGAACACAACAACCCCAAACGCAATTTCAAAGGGCGCAAGTGTACCAATAATAGCCAGTTTAAAATGCTAGACTAGATGAATAATTCAGCAATCAACATGTAAGAATTTATTCAAACTTAGGATTGACTAGATAACGAGGTTGTCGATCTTCAAGTGCATCAATAAGATTTTGATAGGCAAGATGAACCATTTTTTTGCGTGTTTCGAGAGTTGCTGAACCAATATGAGGGGCAGTCACCACATTTGGTAGTTGGAATAATGGTGATTCTTGCAAAGGTTCTTTTGCATACACATCTAAGCCTGCTGCAAAAATTTTGTTTTGTTGTAATGCATCGATCAATGCTGACTCATCTACTACAGAACCACGTGAAATATTGACGAACACAGCATGTTTTTGCATTAAATCAAATTGAGCTGAACCAATTAAAGCTTTAGATTCTTGATTTAAATCTACAGCCACCACGATGAAATCAGACTGTTGTAACAGTCGATCTAAACCACAGTATTGAGCATTATATGCTTCTGCAACTTCTATTTTTTCACGGCGATTGTGATACAAAATATTCATGTTAAAGCCATGAAAACCTCGTCGAGCAATTGCTGCGCCGATATGCCCTAACCCGATAATCCCTAAAGTTTTACCGAAAACATCCATACCGAACTGTTCAGTTGATACTGTACGCTTCCATTGTCCCTGCTTTGTCCACGCATCTAATTGAGGGATTTTTCTTGCTGCGCTCAGCAGTAAACTAAATGCTAAATCAGCAGTCGTCTCGGTTAATACATGAGGTGTATTAGCAAGCCAGATTTTTCTTTGATTTAAATAATTAATATCGTAGTTATCATAACCAACTGAAACTGTTGAAATAATTTTGAGTTTTTGTGCTGTCACTAAATTATTTTCGTTAAGTAAACGACCTGCTCCTATCATCGCGTCAGCATCAGCAACTTCTGTTCGAATCTGCTCATTAATATCACCCATTTTGGGATTCAGCACGACCACTTGATAATCTTGCTGTAACTTGAGTAATACATCCTGATCGATTTGGCTGAATACAACGACTTTCTTCATGATAAGAGTTCCGAACCTTATTGCATAAGTTGCCACAACCGTTTTTTAAGTAGAGGTTGTGAAATCATTTCTTCTAAACTGGCTAAATGTAAAATATTAGAATGTTGAATAAATTCAAGTTTTCCTAAACATAATATTTTCTTATTATTTGAAGTCGCATGTAAAAATCCTTGAATATAGGATGGTAAAAAACGACTGTCCTGAAATTCAGCTAAAGGAAATGGCCACTTTAGCTCAGCATAGTAGCCAAGTTTAGCTTTTTGAATATTTTGCCAAAGTTGCTGTTGTTCAGCATTTAATTGACTGCTCTCAACCAAAATTGAACAGTTCTCTAAGACATACATTTGTAATTCAAATGACTGTACAGAACCTTCAACAACTATCTGCGGTTTAGCTGTCGTTGCCTCTCGAAGAATTGGTTTAGGCGTAATTTCTTGTGGTTGTGATTGAACTTCAACAATTGGTTCTGAGATGATTGGTTCTAAATCATGCGCTTCAACAAGATCTGATGCGAAGGAAATTTCTTCAATAGGTGTATTATTTTCAACAACCTGATCTCGCCATAGATGTGCAGCAGTATTTTTTTCACACACAACATCTTTAGGAATCCAAATATCAATTCCTATCGCTGCTAGTATGTTTCTTTGCTGCCCAATCATTTTACTACTCTTTCTACCACGTTAGATCATCACAATACTTGTAATGCTGCATAGTCTACCATAAACGGCTTCCCCCTTTATGGCTTCGTTTTATCCAGTTACCCTTCTCTGATCAAGTCATCTTTCAAGATTTGAAATCTATTTTCACTTAGATAAAGAAACAAATTTCTTAGGTTCTTCCATTTATCGACTAATCCCAACTTTTTCATCATTTTGTCGCTTTCTCTTTTTATTACTAGTCTGGACCGAATGCTCAAATGAAAAGGTGGACTGAATCTATGCTAATCCTTTTTGCTATCGTTGTTTTGCTCTTGCTTGGCATAAGTATTTATATTGCTCAAAAAATCTAGCTAACTCTGAGCACTTCATTCCATTTTGTTAAATAGCTAGGAGATTTGAAGCTCTGAGACATCGCCCAAGCTCGTCCATTTGGCGTAATCAAACGCCCAAGCGTCATTTTATCTTTACCAAATTTTTCATTGATATGATCAAATGTCATCGATAAACTTTTACGTGCCAGCATCTCATCTGTATCATGAAATAAATCAACAGCATGACTATGTTGTGGAATGATATCTAACAAAATGACTTCTGCTTTTTTATAACGGTAACCTTTTTGATAAATTCGGTCTAATCCTATTTGCACAGCCTTCAAAATCTCTAAACGATCATCACTATAATCAGCCAAATACACCACTGTAAATGGACGATAATTCTCTGCTTTATTAAAACGATTTGTACGGATACTGACACCGATCGCCTTACATAGAAGTTTCTGCTTCCGTAACCGTTCAACTGCTCTTAAGGTAAATTCAGTCAATGCTTCGCTTAGGCTATTTTTATCTTGAATTAATTGCCCAAAAGAACGACTACTTAATACCTGTCGTCGATCAGCCAACACGTCTTCAATTTCTAAACAGGCGATGCCACGCAACTCTTTAACTGTATTTTCCAAAACAACAGAGAAATGTTTTCCTATCATTTTTGGATCTGCTTCAACCAAATCCATAACTGAATGAATACCCATCACTTCTAAACGTTGGCGAATCTTACGACCTACGCCCCACACCTCACCCACTGCGGTATGACTCAATAAATCCTCGATCACACAAGGATCTTCATCAACCATATTACAGATACTGTTAAAACATCGATGGTTTTTTGCTAAATGATTTGCAATTTTTGCCTGTGTTTTGGAATATCCAATGCCTATACAACAAGGTAATCCTAACCAGTTTTTTATGGTTGTTAGGATGGTTTGGGCATATTCAGTTAAATCGAAATGATGCTGATATGCTGTTAACTCAAGGAAACACTCATCAATCGAGTAAATTTCTTGTTCACATGGAGCAACGAAACTACCCAAAATATTCATAAATCGCCGTGACATTTCTGCATACAGCGCATAATTACTTGAGAAAACGGCAACCTGATGCTTTCGAATAATATCTTCGATCTGGAAAAAGGGAACCGCCATCTTGATACCCAATTGTTTTGCTTCATGCGAACGCGATACTACACAGCCATCATTATTTGAAAGTACCACAACGGGATGCTTTTCTAGCTTCGGATTGAATACCCGCTCGCAACTCACATAACAATTATTCACATCAATCAAGGCAAAAATACGTTGTGGCAATGGCATGGGATCACCTCATCGGCTTTAAGTTATAGGTCACGACGCCCCAAATCACCAACTCCTGTCCCTCTTGTATATAAATATTTTGATAATCAGGGTTTTCAGCTTTTAACCAAACTTTGGGTGGACTGAAATGATGATCAATCATTAAACGCTTTACCGTAAAGTCATTATCAATTAGTGCAATGACGATATCGCCAGACTTTGCAGGGATACTTCGATCTACTACCAAGGGATCATCAATATCAATGCCAGCATCCAACATGGACAAGGAATTTGCTTTTACGATAAATGTCGAGTTTTCATTTCTAATTAAAAACTCATTTAAATCCAAAGCTTGCTCAACATGGTCTTGTGCAGGCGATGGAAAACCTGCTGCAACACGTTCCGTCGCCAAAGGAATATGGTAAATTCGATCATTCTTTGCTTGAACACTCTGAACTTTCAAAGAAGTACTGAGATCGGTATTGATACCTGTCTTGGCATTATTCAATAACCAGTTTTTAATGAAATCAACTTGTGATTCAGGAACACGTATTACTTTAGTGGGTTCGCTAAATTGAGCTTTACGACCAGCGTTGGTTCGAGCCCCACCATGTTCAAACTCAGTTTTTTTGGACATAACTCACCCCTCCCTTGTTTTCATCGCCTTTATTTAATCTAACTTGAAAAAGTTACAAATTCAAGTTGACGAAAAATTAATTTTGCATAAGAATAAATTTCATAGATCAGATTTTGGCTTGTTTAAGTTAACAAGGATGTCAAACAAACCAACTTTCGATAATTAAATCATATATTTAGGCAACTTATGCTTTGATAGTATTTGATTTAACAGATTGATTATTTTGATCTTTTCAGCAGTTAGGTTTTATTCAAGATTTTTTGATGTGGAGACATGAAAAATGAACAATCAACGTGATGCTATTCTTGGCTATGCTGACGAAAAACACGCTTATTTTATTCGTCTCATTGAAAACAATACCGTTTTGGGTAGTTGTTATGGATTATTCTGTGACAGCCCCAATAGTGAGGCGGCTGAAAGTATTATGACAACTTTATTTTTAAAGAAATCTTTTTGGCTCAATGGTTCTGAATTTCAAGATATTATTCAAGGACTAAATCCGATTCAGTAAAATCATTTATGCAAATTAGCTCAGATACGAAACAAGTTTCCGTTCGTGTAAATTTATACAGTACAAGCAACACATTCAGATATTAAGCAAATAATTCATATAAAAGACTCATGATCAATAAAAGATATTTCAGTAAGAAACCACTTAAACCTTGATTTAAGTGGTTTCTTTTATTTCATCAAGATTTATATAAAGCGTTTATCATTTACTGGAGCAACAAGTTTATAAATTTTTCCATCTGCCTCATTTTCAAAGAGCAAATCGATATTTGGATGAATAATTTCACCATCTACCTCAATATGTTCCACTCGCTTAAAAAAAGGAATGTCTTTATCTTCAAGGTCATTAAGCTGAGCAATTACAATTGATTCATTTTCTTCTTGGTCTTTTACGACCACTGTCACCTTATTCATAGTATTCCTCATTTAATAATAATTCCTGATTAGACTATGCCCTATAGATCAAAGTCTGTCTAACAACGGGTTGTAAGAAATATTATAAGTATTAACAGACTGTTAATTTTTCATCTAAGTGATTGAAATAAAAAATATAGATTTACAATTATGTGTAACACTGAAAAAGTAGAACAAGAAAACTGATTAAACAAAAGGCTGCCAAAGCAGCCAATATTTGTACTAATTTCCGCGATAAGTTGAATAACCATAAGGGCTGAGTAATAAAGGAATATGATAATGTTTAACCGTTCCATCCACTTTAAAAATCACAGGAACTTCTGGAAAAAAGGTCTGTTGCTTTTGTTGATTGAACCAAGCCTCAGTTTTAAAGGTCACTTTGTAAACCCCTTTTTCCAACGCTTTGTTCTCAGGATATAGCGCAGTAATCCTCCCATTTTCACCCGTAAGTTTCTGATTCAACTTAATCCACTGATCACTAGAACTTTTTTCAAGAACAACTTCAACATTTGCTGAAGGTAAACCATTTTCTAAATTAAGAACATGGACACTCAATGGGTTCTGTTCAGCAAATGCCGCTGAACTGAATAAGATAAGCGAATAAGGTAAGATTTTCTTTAACATCACAAACTCCTCACAGATTTTTCAATATTTGAATGGCTGATGTAGCACAGTAATCATCGTTTTTAGCACCGCCTGCTCCAGCAACACCAATCGCTCCGACCACTTGATTTTGGTATCGAATAGGTAATCCACCACCCAATAACAGCAGCTTAGAAACGGTAGTTAAATTTTTTGCATCAGGATTGCTATTTGCTGTTTGACTCAAAGCCAAGGTTGCTGTTTTCGTTGATAATGCTGTAAATGCTTTTTGCTCTGCAGCATCTAAATTGTGTGGACCCACCGACTCATGGCGGTGTGCATAAAGTGTATTACCACCTTGATCAACAACTGCGACCGCAATATTTTGCTGAATGTTTTTACATACGCGCTCAGCTTCATTGACTAATACTTTGGCTGTTTGAATATCCAATGAATAAACTTGCTTCAACTCCATAGAGTGTGCAACAGTGCTACTGAACAGTAGCGTTAAACCAAGAATTTTAAGCTTATTCATATTGATTCCTGCCTGATATGCTTTGAAAATCTTAAACAAATCCATTCCGCTACAGCATGACAATCACATTACAAAATTGTCATGTTCACAAAGAGTCTGAACAAAAATGTGCATTCTGATTATCGAAGATGAAACGAAGATCGCGTCTTATTTAGTAAAAGGCTTAATTGAGTCAGGCTATACAGCGGAGTGCGTCCATTCAGGACTAGAAGGTTTGGAAAGATTAAAAATGAAATCCTATTCTTTGGTGATTTTAGATGTAATGTTGCCTGATCTTGATGGCTGGGATGTATTGAAAATACTTCGCCAATTTTCTAAGGTTCCCGTGATATTTCTAACTGCAAAGGATCAGATTTTAGATCGTGTCAAAGGCTTAGAACTAGGTGCAGATGATTATTTAGCAAAACCATTTTCCTATATCGAATTACTTGCTCGCGTCAAAAGTCTTTTAAGGCGCCAACAATATAATCAAGAAAATGAGCTCTCGATTGCATCATTAAAGATGGATTTAACACAACACAAAGTTTGGCGAGAAGATACATTAATCGACCTCAGTAAGAAGGAATTTAACCTACTTAGATTTATGCTTCTGCATCAAGATGAAATTATTACGCGCCGCCAAATTGCCTCAGAAGTTTGGAATATTAACTTTGATACAGATACTAACTTTATCGATGTTGCTGTACGTCGCTTACGCAGCAAAATTGATGATGGACATGATTTAAAATTAATTCATACGATTCGGGGCTTAGGTTATAAGCTATCGGTTCAAGCATGATGAATCATATCTTTCGCTCATTAGAATTGAGACTCACCCTACTGGTGACTTTTTGCAGCGCTCTCGTTTTATGCGTAGTGGCAATGTTTAGTTATGTTGGGATTAATCAAATTTTAATTATCCAACAAGATCGTGCTCTGACGAACCGAATTGAACGACTCGAAATACTTCTACAAGATAGTGAAAATATAAATCAAATTGTTGCTCGTCCTAAGCTCTATCAAAATATGTTAGGCAACCAAGATAACTTGTTTATTTTAATGGATCATAATCAACGTCTAATTGATATTAATCCCTTAAATATTCCCCTTCCCAAATTGGCAACCTCAAGCAGCATCCAATTTACAGATTTGACTCAGACCGAACACCCAACACGCTTGTCATGGAAAACGATCAACATTCATCAAAAGCCTTATGTGCTCATTGCAGGCAAGCAATGGTCTGAACGTCTCAATATTCTTGAACCATTCCGTAACGGTTTATTGGTTTCAGTGAGCATCGGGGTTGTACTGATTTTTATATTATCTGCTCTGGCTAGCCATTTTGGACTCAGTACTTTAAGAAAACTGCAACAACAAACTCAGGCAATCAATGTCCATCAATTGCAGCAAAGAATTCAGCTTGATCAAGCTCCATCAGAAATTGAACAACTGACAGCAGACATCAATACCATGCTGAACCGAATTGAAATCGGATACCAGCAGCTCAACCGATTCTCAGAAGACATTGCACATGAATTTCGGACTC
This sequence comes from Acinetobacter sp. GWC1_38_13, assembly GCF_001767535.1. Lineage (NCBI taxonomy): Bacteria > Pseudomonadati > Pseudomonadota > Gammaproteobacteria > Moraxellales > Moraxellaceae > Acinetobacter > Acinetobacter sp. GWC1_38_13. The sequence goes on from NZ_MELG01000128.1 coordinate 18,783, forward strand.
CACTCAACAACCTGATTGGACAAACGGAAATCATGCTCATGGGTGAGCGTACAGATGAGCAATACAAAGAACTGCTGTATTCAAATTTAGAAGATTACCAACGCCTAAAACGAATGATTGATAGTATGCTGTTTCTTGCACGTGCGGATCGTCAGATGGTGATGTTAAATAAACAATGGGTCGATCTACCCAACTTGGTTGAGACGATTTGTGACATTTTTGAGCATCAAGCTGAAGAACAAGCTTGCCAGTTTATTTTGCAGTTAGAACAAACCCAAATATTGGCTGATCCAGAATTACTGCAACGAGCACTTTATAATTTAATTTCGAATGCACTGACACATGGTGGTTTGCAACGTCAGATCTATATTGGCAGTCGAAACAACCAACAAAATGAACCAAGCTCCACGACTAGTTTATATGTGATCACCAGTGATACGAGCATTGCAAACGAGCATCTTGATTCTCTGTTTGAACGCTTTTATCAATGTATTTCTAGTCGCCATCAAAGCAGCCAAACTGGAGGTCTTGGTTTATCCATCGTTGCCTCAATTATGACCCTTCATCAAGGTGAATATTTGGCTTACAACACTCCAGATGGTATTTGCTTTGAACTCATTTTTCCGAATGATTGCGATCAATAAGCTTTAAAGGTATAGGCTCATAACCATTCACTTGTATCATCCGCGACTGGCGTTCCATGCATAACGTGCATAATCATTGCATAGGCAATACTTCCTTTAAATGGAATTTCAGGCAGTTGATCAAATTTGAAGAACTGTGCATCACTAATTTCTTTTTCCTGTATTTTAATTTCGCCTGAGTGATATTCAGCTTTAAATGCAACCATTAAATTACTTGGAAATGGCCATGGCTGGCTGGCGAGATACTGAATATTTTTGATATTTAAACCAACCTCTTCCAAAGTCTCTCGACGCGCTGCTTCTTCTAAGGTTTCACCTACCTCCACAAAGCCTGCAATCAGACTATACATGGTCTTATTGCGCGTTGTTCTTGCAAGCAGTATCTCATCATCCCCTCTTGTGATAATCGTAATCACACAAGGGTTAACACGTGGATATTGGTTATAACCACAACTTGGACACATCATCGCAAACTGATCAGTGCTTTGTTATGTTTTGTCACCACATCGCCCACAAAACTGATGGTTGCGTCGCCATTCTAAAAGTTGTACAGCTCGACTTGCTTGCTCAAACTGTTGGTGATTCCAATATTGTAAAAGCTGACGTATCGGCACCAGCTGATAGCCAACGGGTATGCTTTCATTGGGTAATAGATCTCGCGCAACGACCTGCTCATCATCTGACAGTACTAAATCACTGTGCAATTTTTCAACTCGTGGTAATTGAAACTGTTCATCAACTAAAAGTTGTTGTTGCTGAAAAATATAAGCAATCGATAGATTTGACATTACATTACCTTAAATTCAATAACATGAGATATATCAATAGAAATGCTAGCAATCCACAAAAGGACAATTGAGGATAGCAAACGCAAAATTAATGGTGCTTATATTGACGTGAGCAGTAGCCACGATTGATCTCTGGTGAACGTAGTTGCAAATGCTTGGTTTTTCGACCCGTCACCCGTTTACGCCAGAGTTTAAAACTACTGGCTTGCAAATTTTGCCTCATCAGTTTGATTACAGCAGATTCATTCAGACCATATTCGCGCTCTAACGCTTCAAAAGGTGTTCGATCTTCCCATGCCATTTCAATAATTCTTGAAAGGTCACCATCATCATAATTTTTAGTATTCAACATAAAATGAAATCACTTCGCTGTCGTTCAATATCAATCTGTTAAATTTCATAACAAAGCATAAGTAACTCAGGATGAAGAAAGTGTGATTTTTCGAGTTATTCTTTTCATTTGAAATAATATTCAGCACATTGAAAATTAAATAAATGATCAAAGAATCATCCCAATTATTTTTTCAAGATTGACTAATAATCTAAATGCCGATAGTTATCTTAGACAATATTACTGAGGATAATTCTGATGTTTTTGCTAAATGCTGATTTTTCAAAGTTCGCAGTCGTCAAACCTAGAGACTATCAATGGGTAAAATCACCTGGCGGTGAAGTAGAACGTGTCATGTTAGACCGTGTTGGCAATGAAGCAGCTAGAGCAACAAGTTTAGTCAAATACGCACCTCTAAGCTTATTTCCAAAACATCAACATCCTCATGGCGAAGAGATTTTGGTATTGTCTGGAATGTTCACTGAAGATGGTAGCCAACACTATCAAAAAGGATGGTATTTGCGGAATCCTCATAACTCTAGTCATATTCCATCTAGTGAGATGGGCACCTTGATCTTTGTCAAACTCAGACAAATGTCCGAGACTGAAACTGAAGCTGTTCGTATCGATACCCATAACCCAAATAACTGGAAAAAAATGGGACATCGAGACATCTGTGAACTTTACCAATCTCAGCTAGAGCATACTTATCTAGAAAAAATCATGCCCCTACATCCCATCGAATATGATGTAAAAGGTGGTGCTGAAATTTTAGTGATTGAAGGTGAAATCAGCCATAGTGAAGAAACTTATCCAACAGGTTCTTGGTTACGTATTCCTCCACAAGCAGATTACCAACTTCAATCAGGTCAACAAGGCGCAACACTTTATCTAAAAACAGGTCATCTGCTCGCCATGATTCAGTCAACGCATAAATTTTAATGAACGACTCAGAAATACACGTTCAAATCAAAGATGATGAATCAACTAGCGATGCGTATGAACTGACATCACAATCCCAAAACCTGCCAATAAGGTGATAATAGCTGTACCACCATAGCTCATAAATGGTAATGGATCTCCTGTCACAGGAAAAATTCCACTGACCATACCTGAGTTAACAACGACATATAGAAAAAAAGACAACGCTAATGAGCCGACAATCAATCGTCCGAAATTATTAAATGAGTTTAATCCAATCATAAAACAGCGGATGATGATTGCTGCATATAAGCTAAATAGAATCACCACACCAATAAAACCAAACTCTTCTGCATAAGTTGACATAATAAAGTCTGTATGCCGTTCAGGTAAAAATCCAAAATGTGATTGAGTGCCTTGTAAATAACCTTTTCCTGAAAACCCACCCGAACCAATCGCAATTTTAGACTGAATAATATTCCAACCTGAACCAAGGACATCAGCCTCAGGATCAATCAAAGTTGTGATACGCTTTTTTTGATAGCTTTCCAATAAAAAAGTCCAAGCAATCGGAAGAAATAACATCACTAAACCCATAGAGCCTAGAATTAATTTCCAAGAAATACCTGCCAAAAACAATACAAACAGACCACTGGTGAGGATCAGAATGCCTGCCCCCAAATCAGGTTGTAATGCGACTAAAAGTAAAGGAATGACAATTAAAGCCAATGAAATCAAAATATGAAATATTCTAGGTGGCAAAGCATTTCTAGATAAAAACCACGTGATCATCAGCGGCATTGCAAACTTCATCAGTTCACTTGGTTGCATACTTCCTAACAATGGAATAGCAATCCACCGACGTGCACCCATTCTCACTTCACCGATAAAAAATACAGCGATGAGCAGTACTAAACTCACAGCATATAGATAAGGGCTAAATGCCTGATAAACTTTTGGAGGAACTTGAGCACAAACAAAAAGTGCTACAAATCCTAAAAGGAAACTAAATCCTTGTTTGAATACCAACCCCATATCTTGAGCCGATGCACTATATACGACGATTAAACCTAAGATCGCATTTAAAATGAGAAGGCTCAATAACCAAGGGTCGAGATGTAATTTATGCCAATACGAAGAATTATTTTTGAGATGCAAACCATCTCGAATGGAATAACGTAAAAATCGGGATTGCGGAACAGGCTTCATGGTGATCTTAAAAATAAGAAAAACGAGCAGATAAATCTGAACTAAGGCGATGGAGTATATATTTAATTTGTTTCTGTGCTCAGATTATTACTTTTATTTTTGTGAATCTTTGATAAATTTGCAGGTACCATTTAAATCAAAGGTTTTATACATATGGACCCCTCACCTTTAAGGCGTATCTTTGGCTCTCTCAGTAGACAGCTTGGAGAACTAGGATGATAGAATTTCTTTTAGACCCTAGCATCTGGATCGCGTTATTAACTTTAATTGTACTCGAAATCGTACTTGGCATTGATAACTTAGTTTTCATTGCAATTCTTGCAGATAAACTTCCTCCAGAACAAAGAGATAAAGCAAGAATCATAGGTCTTTCATTAGCCCTTATCATGCGTTTAGCCCTGCTTTCCATTATCTCTTGGCTAGTTACTTTAACAAAACCTATTCTCCATATATGGACTCTGAGTTTCTCAGGTCGAGACCTAATCCTACTCTTTGGTGGTCTTTTCTTACTCTATAAAGCCGTTACAGAATTACATGAAAAAATAGAAGGCAAACCTGTACATAAAACCCAATCAAGTGTTGCTTATGCAAGCTTTGGTATGGTGGTCACTCAGATTGTTATTCTAGATGCAGTGTTTTCTTTAGATTCTGTGATTACAGCAATCGGAATGGTTGACAATATTTATGTCATGATGGCAGCCGTGGTGATCGCTGTTGTAGTGATGTTAATTGCATCAAAACCATTAACAAACTTTGTAAATAAGCATCCTACTGTTGTTATTTTGTGCTTAAGCTTCTTACTACTGATCGGTATTAGCTTGATTGCTGAAGGTTTTGGTTTCCATATCCCGAAAGGATATATCTATTCAGGTATTGCCGTTGCAATCCTAATTGAAGGTTTCAACCAATTTACCCAACGAAATGCTGAAAAACATGCATCAAAACTACCTTTAAGACATCGTACTGCAAATACGATCTTCAAGCTCATGGGTGGCAAAGAGCAAAATGACCCAACGATTATCGATAACAACGATGATTCATTCGGTGCCGAAGAACGCTACATGATCGGTGGTGTGTTAACTCTGGCTGAACGCTCTGTTTCATCGATTATGACACCTAGAGATCAAATTTCTTGGGTCAACATCGATGATGATATTGAAGATATCCGAGCTAAAGTACTTGCAGTACCTCACAGCTTATTCCCTGTCTGTAAAGGCAATTTGGATAAGGTCATTACTGTTGTACGCGCAAAAGAGCTGATTGATTGTTTGGATGAAAAAGAAGAATTGCAAAATCTTTTAAAACGCCAACGTCCAATTTTTATTTTTGAAAAGATGAAAGTGATAGATGCAATTAATACTTTGCGCTCTTCAAAAGGCTCTTTAGTCATGGTGACGAATGAATTTGGAAATATCCAAGGATTGATCACTCCATTAGATGTATTTGAAGCAATTGCTGGTGAATTCCCAGACTCAGATGAACAACTGGATTTGACGAAAGTATCTCATCAAGAATGGGTAGCATCTGGCTTATTAGACCTTTATCAACTTCAACTTGAATTAGGCACACTTGAACTAGTTCAAGAAGGTTCAGGCTATGTAAGTGTCGCTGGTTTATTACTAGATAAATTAGAAGGTCAAGTTGATGTCGGTTCTACATTGACCTATGAGGGAATCTATTTCGAAATTATAGAAATGGATGGCATGAACCGTACCGGGTTTGTCGGAGACTTTTTTATTTAAGTTAGGCCACCTGACCTAACGGG
>NZ_MELG01000129.1:0-6657 GCF_001767535.1 Acinetobacter sp. GWC1_38_13
TAGTTGCTCACTTATTTAGATCTTTTTGGATTTACGGGGAGCACAACCACTATGAACATTTCAATCCATTCTTCATGGCTAAAATACACACTTCTTGCTGCAAGTCTTAGCAGCTTATTGGGTATTTCTGGTTGTGCTAAAAAACCTGAACAGCAAGCAGAAACAAAACAAGAAACCACAACATTAAACATCGGCTTCCAGAAATATGGCATCTTGCCGATTGTCAAAGCAAAAGGTGAATTAGAAAAAAGTCTTGCTGCTCAGGGTGTGAATATTAAATGGGTCGAGTTTCCAGCGGGCCCTCAACTCTTAGAAGGTTTAAATGTTGGGAGCGTAGTATTTGGTGAAGCAGGTGAAGCACCACCTATCTTTGCTCAAACAGCGAACCCTAACTTAGTTTACGTTGCAAACCAACCACCTGCACCTACTGCTGAAGCTCTGATTGTGCAGAAAAATTCACCGATTCAATCAATACAAGATTTGAAGGGTAAACGTGTTGCTTTAAACAAAGGTTCAAACGTTCATTATCTTTTATTAAAACTGCTTGAAGCACATAACCTTACGCTCAATGACATTCAGCCCGTTTATCTCCCTCCTTCTGATGCACGTGCTGCGTTTGAAAAAGGTGCCGTCGATGCTTGGGTGATTTGGGACCCATTCTTCTCTGCTGCTGAACATCAAATCCAAGCTCGAGTAATTGCGAACGGTGAACATCTGGTTAGTAATCATCAATTCTATTTGGCTGATCGTAAGTTTGCTGAATCCAATCCAGCAGTTTTGAAAACTTTGGTTGCTACTTTGAATCAAACAACTGACTGGGTCAAAGCACATCCTGATGACGCAGCTAAATTACTCGAAAAACCGACAGGGCTGGAATTTGCGGTTTTAAAAACATCAATCTCTCGTATGGGTTTCGGTGTTCAACCAATCTCTGAAAAAGTCGCTAAAGAACAACAATACGTTGCTGATGCATTTTTTGCGCAAAAACTTATTCCAAAGCAGCTTGTCATCCAAGATGCCATCCTAAAAAACGATGTTAAATAATTGGAGATCTCGATGAAGGTGTTTTCTAAAGTTTCAATTTTGGGTGTATTGATCGCGGCAGCGACAATCGGAGGCTGTCAAAAAATCGAACAGCCGTCGGCAGATATTGCAAGCTCTACTGAAAATAGCGCGGTAAAAACACTTTCTATCGGCTTCCAAAAATCTTCGCTGAATCTACTGGTCGCAAGACAACAGAAATTATTCGAGCAAGCCTTTCCAAATGCCAAAATTGAATGGCGTGAATTTCCTGCAGGTCCACAATTACTTGAAGCATTGGCTGTTGGTGCTGTCGATTTTGGTTCTGTTGGAAATACACCACCTATTTTTGCTCAAGCAGCTGCCAAGCCATTAACTTATGTGGCTTATGAAGTTGTCGCACCTACTGCACAAGCCATATTGGTTCACCCCAATAGCCAAATCAATACACTACAAGATTTGAAAGGTAAACGAATTGCTGTGCAAAGAGGTTCTAGTGCACATGAGCTGCTCGCTAAGACCTTACAGAAAGCTCAATTGTCTTGGCAAGATATCGAACCCATTTGGTTACCGCCCTCTGATGCACGTGCTGCATTTGACAAACAAGCGGTAGATGCTTGGGCAATTTGGGAACCTTATTTGGGCACTGCGGAATTACAGGGTCATACCAAAGCGTTGATTGACGGGCGATCTTTCCCAACCACTTATTCTTTTTATATTGGCAACCCAAATTTCATCCAGAAGCATCCTCAAGCTGTACAGAAAGTCATAAATGCGATCAATGATGCAGATCACTGGATCGTAAAACACCAAGATCAAGCCTTAAAAATCTATGCAGGCAGTACAGGCTTAGATAGTCAAGTTGCTCAACGTGTTTTAGACAAAAGACCAAAACCTTCGCCTGTTCGTCCTCTCACAACAGAGGTAATTCTCCACCAACAAGAGATTGCCGATTTATTTCAACAAGAGCAATTGATCCCTGTGCAAATTGACGTTCAGCGCAGCGTTTGGTCTACCAAATAAATGCTTATTTTACTTTCATAAGGAACATCGACATGAATATTTTTTGGTTTATTCCCACTCACGGTGACAGTCGTTATTTAGGCACCAGCAAGGGTGCTCGTCAGGTCGATCATGCTTATATGAAACAGATTGCGGTTGCTGTAGATAATCTTGGCTATGCAGGAGTATTAATTCCAACTGGTCGCTCTTGTGAAGACCCTTGGATCACCGCAGCAAGCCTAATCGATGCCACAAAACAGCTTAAATTTTTAGTCGCACTTCGACCAGGAATCACGACGCCTGCACTCGCTGCACGAATGGCTGCCACATTTGATCGCTTATCAAATGGTCGTATTTTATTGAATCTTGTGACTGGTGGTGATGAGCAAGAACTCAAAGGTGATGGCTTATATGAAGACCATAGTACGCGTTATCAAACGGCATCTGAATATGTAAAAATTTGGCGTGAAATCCTAAGCCGATCACATACTGGTGAGTCATTCACGTTTCATGGTGAACGCTTAAGCGTTGACGATGCCAAACTTTTGTACCCACCTGTGCAAAAACCTTATCCTCCCCTTTGGTTTGGCGGCTCATCAGAAGATGCTACTGAACTTGCGGCGGAACAAGTGGATACCTATTTAACATGGGGTGAACCACCAGCTGCTGTAAAAGACAAAATCGAATATTTAAAAGCTAAGGCTGCGGCAAAGGGTCGTAGCTTGAATTATGGAATCCGTTTACACGTGATAGTACGCGAGACCAACCAACAAGCTTGGGCAGCAGCCGATGAATTAATTCAATATTTAGATGATGAGACTATTGCAGCAGCGCAGAAAAAATTTGCACAAATGGACTCTGTCGGTCAGCAGCGCATGGCAGCCCTGCACGGCGGGCGTAAAGATCAATTAGAAGTCTCACCAAACTTATGGGCGGGTATCGGTTTAGTCCGTGGTGGCGCAGGCACAGCCTTGGTTGGTGATCCAGAAACCGTTGCTGCACGTATTCAAGAATATGCTGAGTTAGGTATCGATACTTTTATCTTCTCAGGCTATCCACATTTAGAAGAATCAATCCGTTTTGCAGAATTGGTGTTTCCGTTATTGCCACTAAAAACACGAGAGAAACTTGCACAACCTCATTTAACAGGCCCCTTCGGTGAAATTATTGCTAACAATTATGTGCCCGAAGTCAAACAGCCTAAAGTGTTAAACAAGGAGACCGCATGACTACACAAAATGTTTCACGTGGAACACAACGCATTTTTACCAATCTTTTACCGTGGCTATTCCCTATTTTATTGATCGTGATATGGCAAGTTGCATCAAGTTCGGGGCTCTTGCAAAGTCGTGTTCTTCCTGCACCAACCGCTGTAGTGAGTGCCTTTTGGCACTTACTAATTAGTGGCGAGCTTTGGCAGCACGTAAAGGTCAGCGCTGGACGGGCATTACTAGGATTACTCATTGGAGGTGGACTAGGTCTACTGCTCGGGTTGTTGAATGGTTCATCACGGATCGCGTCGACCTTACTCGATACCACTCTACAAATGATCCGCAACATCCCTGCTTTGGCACTGATTCCATTGGTTATTTTATGGTTCGGTATTGACGAAACAGCCAAATTATTTCTAGTTGCAGTCGGTGTATTTTTCCCAATTTATATCAACGCTTATCACGGTATTCGTTCTGTTGACCCTCAACTAATCGAAATGGGAAAAAGTTATGGTCTGAGTCGCTGGCAACTGTATAAAGAAATTATTTTACCTGGGGCCATGCCTTCGATTTTAGTCGGTTTTCGTTTTTCACTCGGCTTGGTTTGGGTGCTTCTCATCGTAGCTGAAACGATATCAGCGCAATCTGGTATTGGTTATATGACCATGAATGCACGTGAATTTTTACAAACAGATATCGTTTTGGTCGGCATTTTGCTCTATGCCCTACTTGGAAAACTAGCTGATGTTTTTGCACAGATATTAGAACGTTATTTATTGCGTTGGCATGCAGGCTATCAAAAATAAAAAGGATCAATTTATGACGAATCTCAACCTAAAATTCTTAAGTGAATCTCGCACCCAAGACTCACTATCAAAGGATGACAATAGCAATGGGGCTGCTATTCAAATTGAGCAACTCTATAAATATTATGGTGATGTCAAAGTATTAGAAGATCTAGATTTAGATATTCAAGCAGGTGAATTTGTTGCAATTGTTGGACGTAGTGGTTGTGGTAAAAGCACCTTGTTACGTTTAATCGCCCAACTGGAAAAACCAAGTTATGGCGAAATCAAATATCAATCTGCACGCCATTTTAGAGAAGGGATTACCAATGCTGATATTAGGGTCATGTTTCAAGATCCACGTCTACTACCATGGAAAAGTGTATTGAAAAATACGCAACTTGGATTAGCCAAAGAAAAATATAAATTTACCGAGCAATTGCTAGAAAAAGTGGGCTTAAAAGATAAAGCCGAACATTGGCCCACTCAACTTTCAGGGGGACAACGTCAACGTGTTGCTTTAGCGCGTGCTCTATCGCATGCGCCTCGCATTCTACTACTGGACGAGCCATTAGGTGCATTAGATGCGCTCACACGATTAGAGATGCAAAATCTCATCGAACAACTTTGGAATGAGCAAGGTTTTACCGCTATTTTAGTGACCCATGATGTTAGTGAGGCCGTTCAACTGGCAGATCGTATTATCTTGCTCGATCAAGGTCACATTAAACAGAGTTTCAACGTAGATTTAGCTCGTCCACGCGTTAAGAATATTGCCTTCACACGCCTAGAACAGCAGGTTTTAGAGGCTGTTTTAGCCACTTGAGCTATATGTTTTACGACTAAGAAAAATGACTGATCGTTCTGTTTTTGTCTACAAAATAAGCGGCAGAAGATACCCAAAATGGTCAATTTTTACCGTTAATCAACAGAACGTTACCGTTAATCTAAGAACTGAACGATTTTTGCTAAAAAAAATGTGTTCTTGTGCACAGATATATGAATTTATCTTACAATGTCAAGGACATTTTTTGAATCAAGCTCGCAGATGGAACAGAAAAAAAGTACACAAAAGCGCAATCAACTGCTGAATGCTGCCCTAGATGTTTTTTCCGTCTATGGGTTCAGCGGCGCAAGTTTGGATGAGATTGCACAACTTGCAAATATGCATAAATCGAATATTTTCTATTACTATGAAAATAAAGAGTCACTTTATGTTGAAGTGCTCACCACGGTATTACAAAAGTGGCTTGCACCCTTGCAAACCCTAGAGTCTGAGCTTGAGCCAACTGAAGCCCTCACTCACTATTTAATTCAAAAAATTGAAAGCTCGCGTGATCAACCGAAAGCCTCTCGTTTATTTGCATTGGAAATCATTCAAGGTGCGCCACATATTCTGCCAATCCTGAAAGGTCCATTGAAAAAGCTATTTAAGCGTAAAACCAAGGTGATTCAAACTTGGCAACAACAAGGTAAATTGTCGGCAGAGATTGACCCTGAATTGTTGATTCTCAATATCTGGGCAATCACTCAAAACTATGCTGATTTTTCGACGCAAATAGAAATGGTTACGGGTAAAACTTTACGTAACCGTAGCATGTTTCAACGCACGGTTGAGCACACTGTGCATATGATGCTTTATGGTGTGATCCCTCGCTAAATTAGCCCATTAAAAAAAGCCCATCTCGATCGATGGGCTTTTTTATTAGAAATGAGCTTGATACAAAGCGAGCAGTTTTTGTGCCCCTACCAATAGGTTTTCTTCCCAGTCTAAATGAGCAGTATCATCTGCCCCATCCGTAATATATTTTACTGAAATCAACCGCACCCCAAGTTTTTGACACACCTTTGCCAGAGCATAACCTTCCATATCTACTAAATTGCAATGAACCTTTGGAACCCCAGTTTCAAATGAATCGCCTGTACCACAAATACCTTTAGGTAAATATTCAAAATAGGCTGGTGTATGAATCTCAGCAGGTAAATGTTCATCCATAGGCGTGACCCCGACCGCAAAGCCCAAGGGTGATACATCCATATCGCGCTGCACAAAGGTCGTCACCTCAACTAAACTATGTGCATTAAAATGAGAGCTCCCAGCACTACCCAAGTTGATCAAGGTTTTACATCCCGTTTTTTGGATTACCTCAAATGCCTTGAATGCTGCATTAATTTTACCGATACCACTATAGTGAACTTCAATTCCAGCTTGCTCAAATAGACCTTTTGATTCATTTGGCAGTGCCATCATCAAAGCAACATCAGCATTCATAACCACATACTCTATTCAGATTAAAGCCAACACACATAAAAAGGTGTGCTCTTGCACAACGATTATCTTATTGCATCTTTTGCTGTAAGGCGACCAAACAAGGAGAGAAAAATAGTTGACCACTATATGCACCAACCACTGTTTTTTTCATCACCAAAGCCCATAACGCTAGCAAAACAATACTCAAAGCTACAGCAATATAGGTAAAGAAATTGAACTGTAACTGATGCGCCAAATTAAAGATCGCTAAAATAAATACACCAAATGGGAAAGTCAGCCACTACTGTCCCATAGTTTGCTTTAAATAAAAAAACCTGAGTCTAAATAGTTAAAATATGAGTGCAAACAAACACTTTAACTATAAAGG
>NZ_MELG01000130.1:0-28226 GCF_001767535.1 Acinetobacter sp. GWC1_38_13
CGAAAATTGTAATCGTTTCAACCATGAGAACTCTCCTTAACCGCGCTTGAGCAGTACTTGACCGCCATGAGTCACGAGTAACGCTTTTTGGATTTCATCTTCTTGATTGATCGCAAAGTTTTTGTCTTTGTCGAATAATGTTTCAAGGAAGTTGAAAACGTTACGTGCATACAATGCAGATGCTTCTGTTGCAACTGTGCCTGGAATATTTGGGATACCCAAAATTTTCACGCCATTTTCAGTAACAACAGTCTCGCCTTCTTTAGAACCTTCAACGTTACCACCAGTTTCAACAGCCATATCCAAAATAACAGAACCTGGTTTCATCTTGGCAACAGTTTCAGCCTTGATTAGACGTGGAGCATTACGACCTGGAATCAATGCAGTTGTGATTACGATGTCAGCATTTGATACCGCTTTATCTACAATCGCAGCTTGATCCTTGATGTATTGCTCACCTGGCTGCCAGCCATAACCGCTTTTCGCAGCTTCAGCAGCACGTTGCTTTTCTTCATCTGACATTGGTACGTCTAACCATTTACCGCCTAAAGACTCAACTTGTTCTTTAGCCGTTGGACGTAAGTCAGTTGCTTCTACAACTGCACCTAAACGTTTTGCAGTCGCAATCGCTTGAAGACCAGCAACACCAACACCCATGATCACGACACGCGCAGGTTTTACAGTACCCGCAGCCGTCATTAACATTGGGAACATACGTTGATATTCAGCCGCAGCTAACAATACAGATTTATAACCAGCCAGGTTTGCCTGAGAAGAAAGTACATCCATGTTTTGTGCGCGTGAAAGCGTACGAGGAAGTAACTCTAAAGCAAAAGCAGACACTTGCTGAGCAGCAAACTGGTCCAGTTCTGGATTGCGGTAAGGGTCAAACATTGCAACCACAGTCGTATTCGCCGCAAGCTTTTGAATTTCGTCACCCTTAGGGGCACGTACCTTCAAAATAATTTGGCTACCTGTATATGCATCGTCTGTAATGGTTGCGCCAACTTGTTCATAAGCACTGTCAATATACGCAGCTTTAACACCAGCACCACGTTCAATGACAACGCTATGACCTGCGTTAATCAACTTCTTTACTGTCTCAGGTGTAGCAGCTACACGACTTTCACCGACGACAGTTTCGGTTGGGATTCCGATCTGCATGAGCGTTCCTCAAGCTAGTTTTTCTTAAGTAAACATCGCGGATAGCAATGTTTCCCCCAGGAGTATTCTTTGTAGAATTTTGGATTCTAATGGAAGTTTTTTAAAATTCCACCCAATATTTATTTAATAAATACCTATATTTTGAACTGATGATTCATATTTGTATTTAAACCTTGTATGCTCAGCACGTTTGTCTTCCGGTTAAGCAATAATTCAAATTTATACAAACAAAATAATTCGATTTGATTATTATCAATACAGCTCAATTCTTGCCTAAGCTTTTATTGATATAAAAGCCTGTATAGCGATATCTCATAAATAAACTAAAATCCGCTCTCACTATCTCTGATACATAAATATCACAGCTCATCTCTGAATGATTCGATTTGCTTATGTACGTATCAATTGATTAGGTCAATTTGCATCTTAATCATGCATTTAATTATAAGGATTGGCTTCTTTAAAAGTTTTACTGGTTTTAAATGCGACTTTTCTATCAATTTATCTGATAACAACAGCTTATTTCGCTTTCACTTGATTCATTTTTCTTAAGATTGGGTTGATCTCACTATGCAAAAAAAGATTGGAAAACTAAAAAAGAAATGTAAAAAGTTTAAATGGCATTTTCTCAAGTGATATTTATGGGAGATTGTCTTACTAAAAGCACCATATTGCACAATTTTAGTGCAAAAATAGACATTATGTTGAAATATCAATGTCATCTTGATTCATCAAAAACAAAATTTTTTGAAAATGTGCTCCCATTGCTTCTTCAGCAAGACAATCGTCAGGGTTTCGTAAAGGACATTGTTCCAGAGATAAGCACCCACATCCAATACATTGATCTAACTGCTGTAGCAATTGGAGTAACATCATAATTTGTTGATCCAGTTGTCCTTGCCACTGTTGAGACTTGATTTGCCAATCTTTTTTTGTCGCACTGCGATGTTTAGGTAAAGTTTCGAAGGTTTGCTTGATTTGCTGTAATGATATTCCAACTTGCTGCGCTGTTTTAATAATAGCAATACGTCTCAGCATTGCCCTTTGATAACGACGCTGATTACCTGTCGTTCGTATCCCCCAAATTAATTCTTTTTCCTCATAAAAGCGAATGGCTGGAACGCTTACACCGCTTCGCTTTGCAAGCTCACCTATCGTTAGCCAACTTGGAGATTGTTGTTTTTTCAAAATCTGCTTGACCTCTAGTTAACTTGAGCTTTGATACTAACATTTTTAGAATTTCTACGAACGGTTTAGTCATGAAAGATTCAGATTCTCTCGCATTCAAACTCATTAATCCTAATGGGCTGTATGATCCTAGCCTAAATGGATATAGTCACATTGCTGTCGTTCAGCCTAATATGAAGATCATTCATATCTCAGGGCAAGGCGGAGAAAATAATAAAGATGAACTTTCATATAATTTTGACCAACAGGTACAACAAGTCTTTTATAATATTCAAACAGCACTCAATTCAGTACAAGCACAGCTCAAAGATATTGCTGTTTTGCGCGTGTTAATTGTCAATCACAATGCTGAAAAGCTACATTTGCTCACACAGACTATCCAACACTTTTGGAAAAATGCTGCATTTCCTGCATGTACGCTCATTCCCGTGCCTTGTTTAGCGTTGGAAGGTATGCAAATTGAAATCGAAGCAACTGCATATACTGTGTAAACCAGTTTAAGAGAACATTATGCCTAACACTCAAGATATTAGTGAAAATAAAGCCTTACTCTGGTTTATGGCGGCTGCATGCGGTCTATGTGCCGGTTCAAACTATTATAGTCAACCACTCATCCACTCCATACAACAGTATTTCTCTGTTAGTCAGAGCCAAGCTGCTCTTACAGTTACCTTTGCCCAAGTTTCTTATGCTCTCGGTTTACTTTTTATTGTCCCTATGGGCGATGTGGTGAATAAAACCAAATTTATTCCACTCTTAATGAGCTTATGTGCAGCGGGATTGTTTATCAGTGCATTCTCTGTGAACTTACCGATGCTTTGGGTCGGTACCATTATGGCTGGATTATTTTCTGTAGCAGCACAAGTGTTGATACCGTTGGCAACAATGACGGTTCAACCTGAGAAAACAGGTGAAGTTGTAGGTTTTTTAATGAGTGGGCTATTGGTCGGTATTCTTTTGTCGACCAGCTTAGCTGGCTTATTCTCGAACTTGTTTCACTGGAAGGTAATTTATATCATCAGTGGAATTTTGATGCTGTTTCTTGCCTTTGCACTTAAAAGCCGTCTGCCATACGTCATGAAGATGAAACTGAATTATGGGCAAGTATTTGTTTCAATGGGGCAACTATTAAAACAAGAAAAACGTTTAGTGCTGAGAGCATTGACAGGTGGTTTTGCTTTTGCAGCAGTAAGTATTTTGTACTCAACGATTGCTTTACTACTTAGCTCTGCACATCAATTACCCGATTTATTTATTGGTATGGTGACTTTAGTTGGTATTTTTGGTGCTTTATCAACCCAATATATTGGTAAATATGCGGATCAGGGATTTACCAATCAACTCACTTGGATGGGTTGTGGTTTGTTTATCTTGAGTTGGATATTTTTTTATTTTGGTCAACTCTATTTATCTAGCTATATCTTGGGTTTTGCACTGATTCAGTTGGCGCTTGCATTGGTTCACACGAGCAATCAAAGCATAATCTTTCGCTTACGCCCTGATGCAAAATCACGTATTAATGCCATTTATATGACTGCTTATTTTACCGGTGGCGCGTGCGGTTCTGCTTTAGGAATTTTTGCATGGAACCATGGTGGTTGGACGATGACTTGCTTTGCAGGTATTGGCTTAGTGCTAGCATGTATGATCTTTAGCTTATTAGATTTACTACTCACTCGAAAAAGCACTGCAATGCATCAACTTTAGATAAACTAATATTTAGATTTCTCAAGGATGAGGATGATTGGTGAATTTTTCGTAAAACTCGTATAATGCTGCCCTTTCTTTTCTTGTCCACATCCGAGAATATTTTATGCAACCACTTGAATCATTAAAGCCACGTATTTCCGTTGCCCCAATGATGGATTGGACACTTAAAATAAAATAACAAATTAATATCAACAACTTAAATTGTATAAAATAATTTATGGTGTAAATTTGGCGTAAATTCTATTTTATGTACCAAAACTTAACTCTTCAACATTCTCACTTCCAAAAAGATTACTCACTGTAAGAAGTGCAGTGTCTGACAATGACTGAGTTGCCAGCACAGCAAGTCTCGTCATTGGGCGAGATATAGATACATAGAAAAGATTCCGAGCACGATAGAAACCTTTCATATTTGTCTTAGTCAGCTTTTTAGTTTCAAGTAGCTCAAGAAGCTGAGGCCAATTATAATGATTCCACCCTCCACCTAAGATTACCAATACATTATCAAACTCAGCACCCTTAACACTATGCTGGGTTGCAAAAGGGGTTAACTTTTCAATAAATCTTGTAACCTCGATAACTTCTTTATACGGGATTTCTCTTAATTTTTTATAACGTTGTGATCTTGAAGACATTTCAACTTCAGGTATGCCCATCAATGAAATAAGCTCTTCCTCTCTTCTAAGTATACGATCAGGCAGAGATGGACGTTTAGTAATCTTTAAATGGTCTATAATTTGACCAATAGTCCCTTCTATTCTCAACTTTAGCAATCGATCCATATCTCTACGCCACAACATTTTATCTTCATGTTTTGTAATAGCAGGTCTAGCACCCAATATCTTAAACATATCTCCGTAATGTGATGAACTATAAGCCATGCACATTGGCTCTATTACTTCAGCAAAGAACCTAATGACCGGATCTTCCTTTTTTGTAAACTGTTCTGTACGACCTCTAAATAATTCAACAATTTTCGGATAACCTTGTTCAACTGCCAAAACATTGTGACTAAGCATTAATACTTTTGTCTTTTTTAAGTCCCACCCCTCTACTCTTAACCTAGCCATCAACTCTTCACGACAACTACGTGCTATGTCAGAAGGTAAATCTTCCTTTGAATGTGCTGTATTCGTTCTAGGCCCATTATAACTGTTAGTATGGAAAAACCGAGCTTCACCTTTGGCTTCTGGTAAGCTAACAACTTGTGGAAGCTCTGGGCGTAAAGCGTTTAGAACATTTACTACAGCAGGAACTGATCGAAAATTTGAACCCTTTGCAATTTCTTCAATTGGGTATTCAGCTAATTCATACTCACTACTATAAATAGTCTGCCAATGATCTCCGAAAAGACCTATGATTGGTCCAGTCTTCGACTTTAAAAAATAATCAGTAATAGCATCCATAAATTGACGATGAGTATCTTGATATTCATCAATAAAAATTACTGGAAATTGCTGACTAAATAACATCCGAAACTTTTCCTTAGCTAAAAGCATTGCCATCAATTCAGGAATATCATCATGATTAAGTGTAATGCGCATCTCATCTACACTAAAGAATCCCAGATCATATTCTACTAACTGTGATCCAATCCCCCCACTTTGTTCAACTTTCTCTTTTTTATCCTTTAGTTCAATTACCAAATCACGTATTGCCTTCTGAAATTGACGAATGAATGCCCAACAGAAGCCATGAATTGTGTCAACAAGAATTGCCGGATGATCTTCAATTTCTTGAGCAATCTCATTGCGTGCAACTTCTGTATAAGTAATACAAGCAACTTTTTTGCCTGACTGTACTAACGTTGAACCACGTTCGTCGATTAGTCTCTTGAGTGCAGCTACCAAAGAATATGTCTTACCTGCTCCCGCACCTGCTTCAAGTCTAAAACTATAACCCGCATCTAGAGCCTGATTGATCTTTCTCTGAGCTTCTTGTGCAGCAACTAGTGCAGGATTTTCTTTAATCTGACTCATGCTGCTCCTCCTTTGTCTAATGGTTCTAAATTTTGTATAGGAACATCAGATTCAGAAAGCCAAATCAGGCCTTCTCGAATATATCGAGGTACAACCCATTCTTTTACACGAATTGCATATTCTAAAGCGAAATCCGCTTTAGTAAGTCCCTGCGCATATTCCCAAGCTTCTGTAGCAACATCGTCTTCACTTGGTAATGGAAATTGATTAAGGTTCGCTAAAATAAGAGCATCTTCATAGCTTCTTGCACAAATATTAGTTTTTGGATCTTCAGGGATTTGGTAGGCAATTCGACGAAAGTTAACCTGCTTTTCTATGGCATTTTTAGCAATTAAATCAGCTGGAGATATTTGCCAAATTACTTTTTCATCTAAATCTTTAGGACGAAACCAATCCTTGATAGCCGCATTAGAGGTTCTCTCACCTTGAGCTACTGGACATTTTTCCCATATTTTGGTTTTTACTTTCTTCTTATTTTCTTTTTCCACCATTTTAGTTGAGTCTAAATCGGTAATGACTAGAGTCTTAAGTTCAAGAAAGTCGAGGAGTGGATAAAAAAGATGAGCATGAGCCCCTCCAGCTTCAATACAAGTTACATACTGGCTTGCTAATTTTTGATGTTCTGGTAAGGATATATCAACTAATTCTCTGAGGCGAGGCATTAATAACCGTTCAGTTGTCCCTTCAACCATAATCACTTTATCTGCAAAATAAAGATCACACTTAGTCAGAGTCATGTATTTATGCAAGAACCCTTTATCAGCAGAAGATATTGTTTGCATGCCCTTTTTAAAATCTTTAACTTTAGTATTTCTAATACTTTTCACTGAATCTTTCTGGTTATAGAAATATCTTACTGCATCAAAACATGCCGCATTAGCAACATGAGAAGAATGTGTAGTAATAATAAACTGAACATTCCAAACGTCTTCTGCTGGATAGGCACTCGAAAGCTTTTGAATAGCAGCATTTAATTGATTAATGAAAACTTCCTGCATCTGTGGATGCAAATGAGCTTCAGGTTCTTCAATGAATATCAAATGGGCTGAAGGGCGAGTAATTTGAGATCGGTAAATTTTGTGATAGCTTTCAAGTTGTAGCAGCATATAGATTAAATTTCGCGTACCAAGACCATTATATCCCTCAGGTAAATGCACACCATCTGTACCGCTATAAACAACTTTTGTATGCCCAGACAAAAGTGCCTCTACATTTAATGAAGTTTCAGGCCTTAATTCAGTATCATTAAGACTTGGAAAACCCATCACCCCCATAACAGGTAATAACTTTTTGAGCATTTTGTCAAAATCACTTTGAACATTAAGCTCAATATCTTCAACAGATTTCTTTAATTTCGCAGCTAACTCTTGATCAGATTCTGTAGCCGTTGGTGCAGCAGCTGTTTTAAACAATTCACTAAGTAATTTTCCGATAACATCAGCCTCACCAAGCTTTGTCTTATCAAGAGTTCTTTGTGCTTGAACAAAGTTACATTGTAATAATGCTGCGAATGCTGAAGTACCCTCGAAATTTCTCTTATTAGACTTATCCGTCGGATCTATCGCACTAACATGCACTTCGTAAATTTTTGATAAGTTATTACGTAAACACTTAAAAAAATGTATTTGAGGTTCCATACCTACTGGTGGTTGAGGTAAATCAAACAACAAATGCATTTTTGCTAAGACAGGCCTATATTCAATACAAGCAATCGCTGTTGTAGAGTCCATATCTAAATCAATGATAAATGGTGAAAGAGGTCCTAAAGTCGGGGCATCACTATCGTATCGAAATGTCAAAGAAAGAGTGATTATAGGCAGTGTATTATATATCTGCTCTGGACTTGCCCCCTCTTCTTTCAATTTTCTTGCATTTAAAAACTTCTCACGAGACAAACTAGAAAAATCTTCCAACCTAAAACGGGCTCCTGACTCACCACAAAAACAATCAAATATGCTAGTAAAAGATGTTTTTCCGCTATTATTTCGCCCAACAATCACAGTTGAATTCTTTTCTAATACAATCTCAATATCTTCAAGAAGTCTATACCCCTCAACTCTAACTTTTTCGATACGCATTGTTCCCCCCAAAATACATTGGTTATTGTAACTTTATCTATTTTTTCAAAGGTTTCGCCCAAGAAGAGCATGTAAATTATTTTGTGTAAATTACGTTCTTTATAAATGATTTTTTAGCTAGTCGTCCACGCATTCGACAACTGCTCAGCTTGCTTCATCACCAACTCAATCGCTTCAGCTGCTTTATCAGGCGGGTACTTCCAACGCTGCAATGTACGACGCACAAGAATTTTAAGCTGAGCACGCACACTATCCCGAACCTGCCAATCGACCGTCGTTGATTTCCGTAGCTTCTCTGTAATCTCTCGTGCGATCTGTTTCAGCGTATCGTCTCCAAGCTCTCTGACCGCACTTTCATTGTTTGCCAAAGCATCATAGAAAGCGATTTCATCTGGATTTAACCCAAGTGAAGCTTCACGCTGCATCTCTGCCTGAAATTCTTTTGCCATTTGAATGAGTTCTTCAATGACCTGAGAAGTTTCAATCGCTCGGTTATTGTATTTCCTCAAGGTTTCCTGCAAACGGTCAGAGAAGCGTTTTTCCTGTACCACATTGTTTCGTGTCTTTGCCTTAATGCCATCATTGAGTAACTTTTCCAACAGTTCAACTGCCAAGTTACGGTATGGCATCTGCCTTACATCTTCTAAGAACTCATCTGAAAGCAAGCCAATGTTAGGTTTATCCAAACCACACATTGCAAAGACATCTGTTACGCCATCAGCAATGACAGCATTGTCCAGAATCTGTTTTAGCGCACTGTCCTTTTCAGCTTGCGACAGTTTACGATCTACAGAGGTATGCTTGCTAATGACCGCTTTAATGGCTGAGTAAAAGGCAATTTCTTTGTGCAGGTTCTTCGCTTCATCCAAGGTGCTGCATAAAGAGAAGGCTTTATTGATTGCTAAGACTAAATCAAGAAAACGCTTTTTACCATCCTTCAAGCTCAGCACATAGTTAGCTGCGGGGATAATCAGTCGGTGTGCCTGAGTTTCGTAAGCACTCAAATCCATACCTGCCTGTTCGTTGGTTTTGGCGAACATTCCTCGTATTACATCCATCTTTTCAGCAAGAACTGCATAGGCTTCTTCTGCACGTAAAGTCGGCTCACCTTTCCCTTTGGCATCGGTATAGGTTTTTAAGGCCTGCTTCAATTCATTAGCAATGCCGATATAGTCAACAACTAGTCCACCCTGCTTATCTTTAAAGACACGGTTCACACGTGCAATTGCCTGCATGAGATTGTGCCCCTTCATCGGTTTGTCGATATACATGGTATGCGTGCATGGTGCATCAAAACCTGTAAGCCACATATCTCGGACAATCACTAGCTGCAAAGGATCTTTGACATCCTTAAAGCGTTTCTCAAGACGTTTTTTAGTTTGCTTATTGTAGATATGCGGCTGTAATAATGGTTTATCTGAAGCTGAACCCGTCATCACAATTTTGATTTTGCCTTTTTCAGGATCAGGGTCATGCCAATCTGGACGTAAGGCAATAATCTCATTGTAAAGGTGGACACAGATCTCGCGGCTCATGGTCACAATCATGCCTTTACCCGCCGTGGCTTCGGTACGGGCTTCAAAGTGTGCAACCAAATCGGCAGCTATCTGTTTCAGCCGTGGTGAGGCACCCACCAGCTTTTCTAGTCGGCTCCACTCACTTTTAGTCTTTTCTCTGTTACCAACATCTTCTTCATCTTCTACAACCTCATCGACTTGATCAGATAGCTCTTCGATTTCAGCCTGATTAATATCTAGCTTTGCCAAACGTGATTCGTAATAGATGGGTACAGTTGCACCATCATCAACGGCATCCTGAATGTCATAGATGGAAACATAATCACCAAAGACAGCTCGGGTGTCTTTATCCTCACTCGAAATCGGCGTTCCAGTAAAGCCAATAAAAGCAGCATTCTTTAAAGCATCACGCATGTGCTTGGCATATCCAAACTTGTACGTGCCATCATTGCTTAGTTTTGCTTTCAAACCATATTGGCTACGATGTGCTTCATCTGACATCACAACAATATTGTGGCGTCCATTCAATAATGGATGCTCACTCTCACCTTCCAATAATGCAAACTTTTGTACTGTGGTAAAGATGATGCCACCAGACTCACGCTCAGCTAAAAGCTGTCTCAGCTCATCACGGGTATTGGCTTGTACTGGGGTTTGTTTTAATAGTTCTTGAGCATTGCTAAAGGTTTCAAAGAGCTGTCCATCCAAGTCATTACGGTCGGTTACGATTAACAAGGTTGGGTTGTGCATGGCAGGCTGCTGTAAGAGTTTGCCTGCATAGCAGCACATGGAAATACTTTTACCCGAGCCTTGGGTATGCCACACAACGCCTGCCTTCTTATCCCCATTCGGATTGGCTGCTGCAATGGTCGCCTGTACCGCTGCCCGAACCGCATGGAACTGATGATAGCCAGCAATTTTCTTAATGGTCTTTTCGCCATCTGTTTCAAATAACACAAAGAATCGGATGTAATCTAAAAACAATTCTCGGTCAAAGAAGCCCCGAACAACTGTTTCTAGCTCCCATTCTAAAGCAGGTTTATCATCTTCATGCTTAATTGTACGCCACGGCAAAAAACGTTCCTGATTCGCTGTGAGTGAACCTACACGTGCTGTTACGCCATCACTCACCACCAAGGCTTCATTAAAAACAAACAGATCCGAGATTTCTTCTTTGTAGGTTTGCAGTTGGTTAAAAGCATCCCAAATATCCGCGTTTTCATCGGTTGGGCTTTTTAGCTCCAACACCGCAAAGGGAATACCGTTAATAAAGCAGATGATGTCAGGGCGTCGCGGCTGCTTCACACCTAGAATGGTAAATTGATTGACCGCAACAAAACGGTTTTGCTGCACATGGTTGAAGTCCACCAAGAAGGCATGGTCATGTACCCAATCGTCCTGTTTCTTATAGGTGACAGGTACACCTTCCAATAACATACGGTGGAAAGCACGGTTATTAATGACTAAATCCAAACTTTCAGGCTTGCTCAGTTTTAGCCAAACCTGTTCAAAACAGCTTGCAGGCAAATGTGGATTTAAGCGTTCAAAAGCCGCCTGTAAATCAGCTTCGATTAAAATCTGTTTATAGTCGTTGCGTAAAGGGTTACTGCTATCGGGCGCAATATCAATACCATGAACGACTCCCCAGCCATTTTCGGTGAACCAGTCGAGGCAGAGATTTTCGAGTTGCGTTTCGTTCATGGATTCCCCCTATTCATTTAAACTTTAAATTCTGGTCTCTAATTACTATTTATATAGACATTATCTTTTGTAACTGCTATTGCGACCCTATATCAGTTTACTTATAATGTGCCTAGCTCATCTACCTAGTGTAGAAGGAGTATACGAAGTCCTTATATAGCAATATATCGGGGCTTTAGCCTTTTTTAGGGGTATGAAAACTTTCATATTCTTTTCTAAGTTTCCGTTTTGTATGCTCTCTTAGGCAATACGCTGTTTTCAATAAATAATATTTTTCATCTAAATCTGTTTTACGCTTAGCTAAAATAACAACAAAATCCAGATGTTCCGCCCAAATAACAACATGTGTTTCTCTACCGCGCTGATTTTCCCAATATAGAAAACCTGCTTGATGTGCATTCGTTATACACCAAGCCACCCACCGAATTCTCTCACAACGCTTTAGATCTGGAAGTCTGTCCTCTTCATTTTTATTATTTTGATCTACAGCTTCAGAAATCAAATGCCAAAAGCCAAAAGCTTTATCTTTTGTTGTCGGACGAAATCTGACTTTTACGGGTGTATTTAGAAACAATAAGTTGGCATTGACGACTGTTTCTAAATAAACAGCATAGATTTCATTTTCATAGTCATTCCAGCTATCAAATCCCGCAAAAGCAATCAGTTCAGGAGGAGTATTCAATATTGAGGACTCCATATAAACAAATTAAACTTTTCCGCTTTAAGCAATGTGCTTATCTGCAAGCTCAACTGTGAACGATTTTGTAAATAATGAATGAGTTCAAGCTTCGCTTCACTCGTCTTTAGCCCTCTATGCAAATACGATAAGGCACCTATAAACAAGTCTGCTAGCTGTAGCAACAAAACATCATGTGATTGCACCAAATCTATTGAATGGATAATAGTGCGATCGAAATCATAATTCGCATTGCATAAAACCTCACGCAACTTTGTTACTTTCTCTTGTCCCTTAGTATCTTTGATATCTAAATAGATTTTGTAATTATGATTTGGTGCAATTAAACGATTCAGCAGTAAGTACCATTGCTTATAATAAAAATCATCGTGACTCTGCATAAAGTTTGCATGATTTAATTTACTTTTATCTGGAATCACAACGCCTCTAAAATAAAGAAGAGGTTCATCAAAAAATAAATCTACGAGTGCTTTATAAAATGGGAGTTTGCTTTTAGAAACTTTCGTCCATTTAATTTCATTATTTGCAGAGATCTCAAATTCTTTTTTGAGTTGCTTAACTTTTCTTGCTAAATACTTATGATGTGAATCTGGGCACCATATTGCACCAAGTACCATTGCAGCAAAACCATCATTTTCGAGATGACAGCTTTCATCACAATAAATATTAAAAATACTCACGCTCAAGCCACCTCGTCCTGCACACCTGACACATCTAACTCACCCGACAATAATTTGGGTAATAAGGTATCCCTTAAAGCTATTAAGCTATTATTTTCATATAAATTATTTTTTATATGCCCCATAATTTTTTCAACTTTAGACTCAAACAAGTCCATCATTTCTATGCTTGGTTTAATAGAAGTAACAGTATCAAATGTTGATTGAGTAATGGTATCAAATACAGCACCATGAGTATTTTTCTTTAAAACCTCTACTGCATTTTTTATCAAATAGTAGGTCATAAATTGCCTTACACCATTTATTCCTTGAACACCATAACAAGATTGGTTCATAGCCATTTCATAACCAACCAATGCTATTTTTCCTACAGTGCCTCTAGCAGTTATAATTGTAGTTCCTACAGGGAGTAATTTCGTTGAACTTTTATTTAAACCAAGTTCTGAAATTTTTTCTTGTGTAGTAATAACAAAAACTTCACCTTCATTTGGAACATCTTTTACAGAGAACCAGAAAATATCACCATTCCAATAATTTGGCTCAGATCTTTTAGGCGTTCCCCCACCAATTAGTGTGATCATTTTTGATAGCGAATATTTATCCCACCCCTTCGGCACTTCCCCTAGCTCACTTTCTACCAACTCATCAGGAAACAGTGTAGCTGTCGCTTGTAACTCTGCAAAATCTTCCTTTGCCATCTGTTCAACCTCAGCTTCGCTTTTACCGCTAATCGCACACATCGCAGCAAGTTCAGCGTCTTTTCCTTCTTGTTTTGCTGCAATTTTGGCACGAACAGGGTCAAAGTCGATAAACCAACTTTTAAAAATGGTTTGAGCAATAGATTCAAGGGTTTGGTTGATTTGGTTATTTAGATGGATTTTGTCGTCTAGTGATTTTAAAATTTTACCTATTTTTTTCCGTTTACCTTTCTCTGGTAATCGTAGATTAAATTCTGCCAATGCTTGCCAAGAAACTCTTTGTCTTCCAGAAGTTCCTTCCATTCTTGAAATTGCGTAACTTCTAAAATCAGGTAATCGTGCGAGATAGTAAACAAAATCTTCGTCGTCTTTTGACTTTGCTGACAAAACTATAAACTCTGTTGAACCGTGGGCGATACAACCTACTGGTAAATTTTCGACTTTAGCTGTTTTACCATTTTCTAAGCATGGAGTGATTCGTGCAAATAAGGTATCACCATTTTTAAATTTTGCTCCGCCACCATTAAAAACTTTATTCGAAACTTCATTAATATCTCTGCCATTTACAGGTAAAGATGCCATATCAATAAAAGGAAATTCCTTACCTTTAGATAACGGACGGCTGGGATTAAAATCCACAATATCCTTTATTGTCTCAAAACTCACACCTCACCCCCAAATTCTTTCTTAATCGCCCAATAGCCACGTGTTCCACCCACACGCTCAAGCCAACCTGCATCTTTTAAACTCTCTAAATGCTTCTGTATGGCTGACTTATGAATGCCCAATTGCTCAGTCATTTGACGATAAGAAATTTTCGGCTGTTGTTGGATTAAGCCTAATATCTGGATTTGCCGTTCAGTTAAAATATAGCTTTCGGTTGTACCACCTGACTCCGCGATTGTACCACTGACTGTACCACCTAAATCCTCGATTGTACTACTGACTGTACCATCTACCATATCACTGACAGATTCGATTACAGGGCGATACAACTTCACATCGAAGAAATCACCCGTTTCCGAAAACTCAGGTGTTGTGAGTCCTTCCACTTCACACATTTGTATAATACGCTGCAAGCCACTGCCCCAGTGCTCAATGTAGCCCAACTCTCTAAACACACGTGCCAATACCCTATTACGAATTTCCGAACGACCATACAGCAAATCATCTTCAGTTAAACCATTAGGTAAACCACCTGGGGAGACGATATTGACCAAATCATCATAAACTGCGACTTTAATATTACGTCCAAAGTTACTGTAATCTCGATGTACATAAGCATTAATCAGTGCTTCACGAATGGCACTTTCGGGGATTTCCAAATAGTCGTAACGCTTTAAGCCACGAATTTCGGCACGCAAAGATAAATGATTTTTAATAAAAATTTCTGTTTGTTCAATTTGTGAAAACAAATCACCTATGTATTCTTTACGGTCTAAAAACACACTCATATTGGTGCCTTTAAATCGGGCGCATTGAGTCATCACATGCTCATATTGACCGAGCAAGATCAATAAACCATGACTGGCATAACGCTGTCCTTGCTCTTCAATCACCAGTTTCAGATTCAACATCTTTTCTAAAGTCAGTGTTTTATCAGCAGCTTTGAACGCTGCTTCCAAAACTGTTAAATCGAGCTTTTCCAAAGGGTATTGATAATTGGCTAAAGCATCGAAACTTACATTCAGACGCTGCAATTCTAATTGCTGAATGTTTTCTGGTGAAGCAACACGATTGCTAGCACCTATGCGTATATACGTACCTTGCTCACGTCCCATGGGTTTAAGGTAATATGGAAATAAACTTCCTCGAGCAACCTCGACCACCAACAACTCGATACCATCTATATTCTCAACATAAATTTGTACAGCAAGTTGCGGAACGCATAACTCATAAATCATCGAGGTGATTTTATCTTGCAGGTCAAAAATATCTTCTTGAATACCTACTAATTGTCGATCATCAGTCACCCCAATAATTAACTTTCCGCCACTACTATTCGCAAAAGCAATTAATGTTTTGGCAATCTGCTGACCTTTAGGTAACTGCTGCTTAAATTCTAACGTTTTACTTTCGCCTTTCTGAATCTCAAGCAGCAAGGGTTGCTCAGAATTCATAACCTAAGCCCTTTAAATTCTTATTAATCTCTGCTTCTAAAACAGCACTTTCAGCAAACTGCTGTTTAAGTTGTCCTGTTAAGCGTGCCATTTTCTCAGCAAATGGCTCGCCATCATCTTCCTGCTCGACTGCACCGACATAACGCCCCGGAGTCAGTACGTAGTCGTGCTTTTGTATATCTTTGAGCTCAGCAGAGAAACAGAACCCTTTCTCATTTTGATACGCTTCGCCTTCAAAATTTTCGCCTTGTTGCCAAGCATGTAAAGCATTGGTGATTTTAGCAATATCTGCATCGGTAAAGTCACGCAGTACGCGATCTTTCATATAGCCCAAATTACGGGCATCGATGAACAGAGTCTTGCCTTCACGGTTGGCTTTCTTTTTATCTAAAGACAAGCCATTCTTTTTGTCCTTGGTTAGAAACCAGATACAGGCTGGAATTTGCGTGTTGGTAAACAGTTGTCCCGGTAACGCGACAATACATTCCACCAGATCGGCTTCAATCAGGTTCTTACGGATCTCACCTTCATTATTGGTATTTGAGCTCATCGAACCATTGGCAAGTAGCAATGCCATACTGCCTGTAGGTGACAAATGGTGCAGCATGTGTTGCATCCAAGCAAAGTTAGCATTACCTTGTGGCGGTGTACCATACTTCCAGCGCACATCATTTTCTAGAGAAGCATGCCACCAATCCTTGATATTAAAAGGCGGATTGGCCATAACAAAGTCAGCACGCAAGTCTGGATGCTGATCCTCTAAAAAGCTGTCTGCATTCTTTTTACCGAAATTAAAATCAATCCCGCGAATCGCCATGTTCATGGCAGCCAATTTCCATGTGGTCGGATTGCTTTCCTGCCCATAAATAGAAATATGCTTTTTCTGTTCGGAGGCTTTGTAATGCTTTTCCTGAGCATGCTGTTCAATGAACTTTTCACTGGATACGAAGAATCCACCTGAACCCATTGCAGGGTCATACACACGACCTTTATAAGGCTGCAACATTTCAACAATCAAGGTGACGATACTTTTAGGCGTGTAGTACTGCCCACCCTGCTTGCCTTCAGCCAAGGCAAACTGTCCCAAAAAGTATTCGTAAACATGCCCGAGAATATCTTTACTGTGTAGACTGAGTTGCTCACCGTTATATTCTGGATTAGTAAAACTGGTGTCAGAAAAAGTATTGATCAGATCAAGTAACTTGTCATTGTCCAGCTGGTACTGTCCAATACGATTCAGAATGCCCTTAAGTTTTGGATTGGCTTTTTCAATTTCATCAAAGGCATTATCAATCAGCCAGGATACAGAGCGTAGTTTGACGTCTGCACCTTGTTCATCCTGCCAAATGACTGAGCCAATTGGTAAAGCGGCTGCATCACGGATATTTGACCAGCGGCCTGCTTTTGGCACCCAAAACACGTTTTTTTCTTGGTAGTAATCCAGTATTTCTAGTTCGTCAGCAATAGCCTGTTGGTATTCTTCTTCACTGTCGTACTGATCGCGCGGCATGTAATAGATGTTGTGATCGTCTTTTTGTGCAAACAATTCTTTGAGTTCAGATTGCCGTTCATCAAAAGCATCTGATACGTACTTTAAGAAAATCAGTCCTAAAACAATATGCTTATAGTTGGCTGCATCTAGACTGCTGCGTAATTTGTCGGCGGCTTTCCAAAGCTTGTCATCTAAGTCATTTAGAAATTTTTGTTCCAATGAATGCATTTTATTTCCTCAATCTAAGATCAACCGCTTTGGTTTTATACTTAATGTTAAACAATGTTGCTAAGTTAGCATATCTACGACCTATTAAAAGTCATGCACTTAACAAAAAAAATAGAGATTAATTAAGTCTTGTTATTTTAACGGGATAACTATAGCTAAAATAGTACTTTGACGACTCCCACGACTAATACTGTCGTAAAAAAGAGCAAACTAGAAAGCTGCTCTTTTCCAACCAACCGATTAGTTGACGGGTCTGACTGATTGCTGCAACCCCTGCTGAATATCCTGCACAAACCCTTCATGCGAAGCTTGTTGCTCCACCGTTCGGTTTTGTTCTTGTTCAGGGTAGTATTCCTCCAGCACCTCTAACCCTTCCTCTATATCCGTTTCAAACCGCGCATTGGCAAAACCCTTCCTTGCCGTAAAGTCCAAAGCCTCCTGATAAAACCCAGCTTGTTTACTCTGTTCATCAATTTGCTTCGCCTGAATAATCGCCTCATTCAGACTAATGCCCTCCCGTAAAGTCAGATCCACGTAGTACACCGGCTGACGATAACTTTGCGTTGTACTTTTACCTCGTAACATCAATTGCAGTGGCAAGCATGAAAGCAATCCATTCGATGCTGCATGGTAATAGCTCAAGCGTGCTGCCAAAGTCCGTATGCTGTTAAAGCCTGTTGTTCTAAAAATGAATGTGCCAAATTCATCCGACTCATCTAAATTTACATGCAAACGTCCATAGGGCTTGCAATGCCCACCCTGAGCCAATGGACACAAATCAGGTGAAGGACACGGATGCTGTTCAACGCCTTGATTGGTTAACCGCTGGCAGGTTTCTCCATTGCCGACACAGATCGGACGGCCAGTCTGTCGATCAAACAGACTATATTCTGCACGTAGGTTTAAGTCAGGATCATTGAAAATCATTCTGACGGGTATTGAGCGCAGCTTTTGATTGGGGGTATTGGCTCGAAGCTGTTCATCCAGTGGATGTTTCACCCATCCTTCTTTGCTTTGAATTTGGGACGTAATGGTGAACTGATCATCTTTTTCCGGTAGGCGTTTGCCGTTCTTTTCTACTACCCGACCAATACTGATACGCCCCAAGATGGGTGGTGTGATTGCTAGACCTTTAATCATATTGAAATTCCTCTGTCGTTGAGATGTTTAGATGTGTTGCACTGTTTGCTTAAATTAAAATCGGCATAAAAAAATCCCATGCAGGGCTGCACGGGATTTCAGATTGCTTCTTGCTGAGTGATTAACTCTAAACTTTGAGCTAATCGTGATAAATGTTGAAACGACGGCTGCCTGCTTTCTGCAATGGGTACTGTTGGATGAGTTCAGGTTGGTGCTGAAGTAAGGATTTGATGTCCAGGCTAATACTATCCTTGCTCTTCTTCCATGTCACTGAACCTTGCTGAAATACGGCACGTTCATGTTCCTGCATCAGTGCCTGAACTCGGTGTTTGAGTAGGTCATACTTGCTTTGGTGTTGTTCAATCTGCTTCTTTTCTTCAATCAGTTGATCAAACAGTTCATTAGCAAGTTTCACCTCCGTTAGATCAACACAGCTCAGTGGGGTATGTTCAGGATAGAGCTGCTGTAAAGCTTTGGCTGCCGATTCACTGGCATCCACTGCTGGTGGAACGTCATTTTCAACACATTCCCAAAATAATCGTTCTGCCTGAATGATTTGTTCAATCAGGGCTTCATTACGACTGACTTTGTAGATTTTGGTTTCCTGCCCACACAGCAACACACAAATATGTGCCGCTTGTTTACCTGTCACCGCCAGTTGATGTTGTACCTGACACAGTACATACAGAGGTACACCCAACTTCCACAACTTGGCTCCATATTCACCTGCGGTTTTGCATTCTAGGATTTGCACGTCTTCATTGCCCACCACGGCATAATCCAAGTTTGCCAACATAAAGGCTTTATCAGGATCAGGGTGCTGTAACACCGCATTGACCCGACGGACTTTATTATTGGTGTGCATGCTGTAGTATTCTGCGACCAAGGGTTCTAACTGCTTGCCCCAATATAAAGGTGCATGTCCTGAGCTTTCATCTTCAATATTTTGCTGTACCCGTCCTGTTTTAATCATCCACAGTTCTAGCATCGACATATAAGGATTCAAGCCACAGGCAGCTGCGGCATCACTGCTGCCTATTCCCTGTTTACGCACTTCCAGCCATGCCTGATAGTCCAGTTGTTTGGTGTTGATCAGACGTTTGGCATTTAAGCTGCGTTTTGAACCTGATTGACTTTGTTTAGGCTTGTCATTGGCTATAGTTGGTAAATACTGAGATTGAGATGTTACTGTTGGGTTTATAATCTGATTCATGGGTTTATCCTTCTATCATTGATTTTAAAACGGCATAAAAAAAGCCACATCCGAAGATGTGGCAAAGAGGGATACAAGATAAAATTTAGGCTGCAAGATATAATGCTTGCTCTAATCCACGTTGCTTTAATGCTGCCCCTGCACCAAACCAAGCAGAGTCAAGGCGGTGATCGGTACTCATCGCACGACGTTCATGGTCGACAAACTCGGTGATCGCACAAAGTAGTCCATAGGCGGTGTCTTTGGCTGAAGATAAGTCTGCTCCACGTCCCTGCCCATTAAACATATTCATGACTTTGGTCATGGCACGTCCATTCGGTTCAGTTTTATTGGGTTGTGGATTGGCTTGAGACGCGACATTACGGTAGTACTGAATAATGTTATCCTCCTGTTCCATCGCACTTAGGCTATTGTTGTTAAATACCGCATCAAAATAAGCCGCTGCTTCTTTCTGGGTGACTTTACGTTGGGTGAGTTGTTTCATTTCATACATGTGGTCGTACCATGTTTTCACTGAAATACCGAGTTGATCTTTGACTTTGTCGGCATCAAACTTAGTACTGTGCGGTACTTTGACCACGCCTGCATTGGAACTCTGCCCTCGTAAGGCAATCGCTAAGGTGTTGTTGCACACCACACGGATATTGGTGAATTGTGCTGTGGTCGCCAACGTACCGTCACATGCGGTTGCTAGCAGAATATAGCCATTGCTGACATCTCCACCTTTCAATTCTGCAGTTTGTCCTGTACGCGCCAAGGCCCAGAACTTTTTCCCGCCTTTTAGGACACCTGCGGTTTCCAGTTCAAAGCCGGATTGCTCAGTCAGATCACGGTAGAACTCCAGAATTTCCATCGGTTGGACTTCTTGATAACGCTGACTCACCACCGATAAAGGAGCATGGGTATCTGAACGGTACAGTACCCGTTGTTCTTCATACGGCATGATGATGCTTTGTCCACGCGCGTTTTGAGCCATGTAGCTGACATTAGATGATTCAATGCGCCAGTCCATACCTGCTTGCTTGGCCCAGACTTCAATCGGTTGGTTTTGGCTAAGTTGATTGCCCAGACCATGCCACGGGGTTTGTCCGACATACGCCATTTGTTCAATTTGATGTGCCATTTTGATTATTCCTTAAATAAAAGTGAAAGATGTAAAAATGCAGAAATGCGCTGTAAGGGTTTAAACAATCCATCTATTCAAAGATGTAACCGTGTAAAGTCAGAGATGCGATTACGGCACCCATGCAAACGCTTGTTGGCAATCCAAACAGAGATACTGCTCGGCATTGCTGTAATATTTTTCATAGCAGTACTGACTGACAATAACCAATACACCACCCACCACAACACCGATGGCTGCGCCTGTAAAAGGCGGGAATCCTGCCTTTTTGGCAAGCTGCATGCCGAACAGCGCCATCTGTGTCGGTGAAATACAGCGTTGCAGTTGTTCGAAATAGTTGGCGTTTGCATGACTTGAATCAGTCTGTCTGACATGGGTGGACTGACAATAGGGGCATTGAATTAAGGACATTGAATATTCCTTGTTAAATGAATTGGGTACGAAAAGCTGAATTGAGGGCATAAAAAAACCGTGCCCATTGAGGACACGGTTTGATTTGGTGTTTCATCTAAATTTAAATGCTGTGTTTTAACATTTAGAATGCAAGACGGTTATTGAAAGCTATAGCTTGCAGTGCCTTTATCTGTTTCGACATCAACCTGCACCACATTACTGTAGCTACAGTCTGTTAATTTCAGTCTTAAACGTTGCCCCATCTTAAAATGCTGCGGATATTCCAATGATCGACGATAGCCTTCATAACGACATTGTCCATGATTGACAGAAACATGGCTGACATCGATAGGCTCTGCAATATTGGAACGGATGGTCAATACCGTAGCGGATTGATTTTGGGCATACCAGTTACTGGTATCAATTACATCGAGTTCGACTGTAAACGTGTTTGGATCAAGGCCAGCATTACAGCCACTCAACATGATGCCTGTCGTTGTAGTCACTGCGAGGAGTAAGGGTTTTAAAAGTTGTTTCATCAAGTTCATCCTTAGCAGTAGTTATAGCTCACGCCATAATCACCTGTATTTAAATCAATGCTGGCCAGATGGATTTCACAGTCTGTGCCGTTATCAAATTTATAGACGTAGTAGCGATTACCCGCTTGCTCCGACTCCAGTGCGCCATGTTCTTGCAAGCTAAAGTCTTGCACTGATTTGCCTGTATCTTTTGCGGCTTTGGCAAAGATATAGCGCTGATACTTGTCTATATTGTCCTGCTCAAATTCAGGCAGTTCATCATAAGGCAGCATCGACAGTAAGGTATCCACTGCCTTAAGGTTTTGATCAAACTCAAAACTCAGCAATTCAGGTTCATGATCTGATGGACTCAAACGCTTGCTTCCCATGGTCAATTCTTTGACATCGATCCCATCCACTTCTGCTGCTGCAATCTCAGTGGATACTGCTTCTGAATTGGCAGATTCTAAAGGTTGTGCAGAGCTGACCTCAGAAGTGTTGGCTGGAACCGTTTTTTCAGTTGCGTGTTTAGGGCTAAAGAAGTAGAAGCCTGCGATGCTGATCAAGGTCAGGGCTAAGATTGCCGCCAAGCCCAATATGGTTTTTTGGGTCATTTGAATGTTCCCCTCATTTAGTTGGGCACAGTGACTTGACCATTCTGCGCATTAAAGTGAACAAAACGTGGACAACCACCTTGAAAGTTCACCGTGAAATTACGCCAACCACGGTTGCCAGGATTGGTTTTATAAAGACATTGATAAACCCCACCGCCTGTATGACGTGCTTGAACAAGGTAGGATTCACTGGCTTGTGCAAACCAGCCTGCCTGCGCCAATGATGCGCCTGCAAGTAGTGATGAAATCAGGGCAGTTTTTAGGAAAGTTTTAAACATCATCATTTTCTCTTTTTTTATAGGCATCACTGGTCTTGGTCTTAATCAGACACAGTGTTCCCCATGTCATAAATGTTGGAATGAATATCTATGTTTTTTTGAAGTGTTATAGACGATAAAGCACACAAATCTATGCCCCTCAAAACAGCATGAGAGATTCATCTTCATATCGGTAATATGTACTTGAAAAAGTTTTATTCTTATAAAGTGATCGACACAGCAATGCATGAAATACACAGCATCAGGTCACATTACCCCTGTGGTGTAGATCGGGCACACATAAAAAAGAGAAATATAAAAGACGGTCTTGATGTAAGCGCATGGCGTACTCCTAGATGATTTAGAAGTTCTACCAAAATCACTGTCAAATAATGGTGGTAGAACGAGAAAGGGTTGACAGACCAGTCATCTAGGAACCGGCACGCACAAGGCGTCCCTCCCTCGCCCTACCGCAACGAAGGGGGACGAACGAGTTCGCCACCAAAAAATTACTTTTTTGATGTGCTAGATGATAACGGTCTGTCAAAACCGACTGACGATGTAGGTCAGCAGGCTAAGGATAATCTGCACGCTGTAGAGCGTCAAGCAAGTGCAGGACTCTGATATAAATTTTCAGCGCCGTACAGGTGCTCCATCAAACCATTTAAATCCTTTAGGGTAAATGCAAATTCTATTCGGAAGCCCAAACTGACCCGTTTGATTCTCCGGCATGCTATTTAATGCACCCAAAGGACAGCCCCCTTCTTCTTGCATAGTCCGCTCAACCCTCAGCGCTTTTTGTGCATCAGCATCGGAAAGCTCATGATGCATTTCTGGATAAACGCATGTGCCCAGATATCCAGTGCTCTCTGCTATCATTGCAATATCCCAAAGGATCAGCATAGAGTGATCGGTTAAAGCTCAGATAAAAGTGGATCACATACCGCTGCTGAACATCATCACGCACAATCCGATAAAAACGATAGACCACCTGCGTTCGATACCAAAATACTGTGGCTAAACTATTTTGGAAATTTGATAAAAATCGCTCTAACTGTCGCAAATCGATAATTTCATTTCCACCCTCATTTAGACTTAGTTCCAGTTTTAAATCCGCTGCATCAGGATAGATCTGGCTTGTATTACGGTAGGATTCTCTCAGCTTTTCAATCCGCTTCTCGTAGCGCTCAGCGCGCACAATAAACACAATCCAAGACACTGATTTTTAATAAATTTCATTAATTCTTGTTCTACATTTACCGTAAAAACTACCGCAAAAAAGATCTGTACACTACCCGAAAATTTCTTAGATATAGTGATGATCCATACGTATATCAGCAAACAATATATCAGATTTCCTGAATAACAAATTCAGTATAAAAATTACCACAATTAAATAAATTGTTATAACCTATACAAAACTTGTAAAGTTTATAACATGAATATAAGCATCCTCATTTCTAGCCTTTCCACACAAAACTCTTCTGCTCGAATGAGAATTTGGCGTTCCATCAAAAGCTGTGGTGCAGCAACTCTGCGTGATGGTGTATATGTTCTACCTAATGAACAAAAGCAGCGCTTTGACCCCATTATTGACGAACATCAAAGTGCCGATGGCATTGCCTATCTATTCGATTCCGTTAGCAACAATAATTTAGACTTAATTCAACTATTTAATAGAAAAAGTGAATACTCTGAATTTTTGCTACAACTGAATGAAATAGAGAGTTCACTGAATGTTGAGCAAAAAAATGAACATTTAAAAAGCATTAGAAAATTAAGAAAGCAACTTTCATCTCTCATCGATATTGATTTCTTTCCTAATGAATTACAAAACACAGCCTTAAACGCGATATCAAAACTCGAACTTAAAATTCATCACCTAGGGGAATCAAATGAGCCCTCTTCTATAAATAGTGATCTACCTTCTCTTAATCTTCATGACTTCCAATCTAAAACTTGGGCTACGCGAAAACGACCTTGGGTGGATCGTTTAGCTTGTACGTGGCTCATTCAAAAATTTATTGATAAAGACCCTACTTTTATTTGGCTACAAGATATTAAAGATTGTCCAGCAGATGCTTATGGTTTTGATTTTGACGGTGCAACGTTTACCCATGTTGGTGAGCTTGTGTCATTCGAAGTACTTTTACACAGCTTTAATTTAGCCGATAAATCACTTCTGAAAATCGCTGAAATTGTCCATTACCTAGATATTGGCGGAAATGAGCCACCAGAAGCACTTGGGCTAGAAAAAATATTACAAGGACTAAGAAGCAGTATTCATGCTGATCAACAGTTGGTGGAATTATCCAATCACATTTTTGATGGTCTATATACCAATTTTAAAGGCGAGAATTCATGAATCAATTGCAAGAAAACGATTTCGAGCCCAATCCAGAGGTTAGCTTTAAAGAGGCCATACTGTTTTGGTTAAAACTCGGATTTATCAGCTTTGGCGGGCCTGCAGGCCAAATCTCTGTCATGCACCAAGAATTGGTAGAACAAAAAAAATGGATCTCTGAAAAGCGATTTATGCATGCGCTCAATTACTGCATGTTGCTTCCGGGGCCTGAAGCACAACAATTAGCAACCTATATTGGCTGGCTAATGCACAAAACAAAAGGCGGTATCATAGCCGGACTATTTTTCATTTTACCTTCCCTTTTTATTCTCATCGGTCTTTCATGGGTCTATGCAAAATTTGGAAATGTACCTGTCATTGCAGGGCTTTTTTATGGCATTAAACCTGCTGTCACCGCTATCGTCTTTCATGCAACCTATCGTATTGGCAGTAAGTCACTGAAGAATAAATATATGTATGCTATTGCATGTGCCGCATTTATTCTCATTTTTGCCTTTAATGTTCCGTTCCCCCTTATTGTGCTGCTGGCTGCTTTAAGTGGTTATCTCTTAAGTAAATTTGACCCAAAATTATTCACTAGCAATGTTCACGCATCAAGTCTCAAAGACTACGGGAAAGCAATTATTGATGATGATACTCCCACACCTGAATATGCCATTTTCAAATGGTCTCGCTTGATTAAATTGCTGGTTGTTGCAATTATTTTGTGGTGTCTCCCTATAGCATTACTGACAGTAGCTTATGGCTGGTCTCACGCTTATACACAAATGGCTTGGTTTTTCACTAAAGCAGCCTTAATGACATTTGGTGGAGCTTATGCGGTTTTACCTTATGTATATCAAGGTGCTGTTAACTTCTATGAGTGGCTTAAACCAACCCAAATGATCGATGGTTTAGCGTTGGGTGAAAGCACACCCGGCCCAC
Organism: Acinetobacter sp. GWC1_38_13; assembly: GCF_001767535.1. Taxonomy (NCBI): domain Bacteria; kingdom Pseudomonadati; phylum Pseudomonadota; class Gammaproteobacteria; order Moraxellales; family Moraxellaceae; genus Acinetobacter; species Acinetobacter sp. GWC1_38_13. The sequence goes on from NZ_MELG01000130.1 coordinate 25,800, forward strand.
TCATTATGGTCGTTGCTTTCGTTGGGTTTATGGGCGGGTACAACCTTGACCTATTAGGGCCTGAACATAAGTTTTTAGCTGGTGCTTTTGGAGCAACAATTGTTACTTGGTTCACCTTCCTATTTTCGTTTGTGTTTATTCTCGGTGGAGCACCCGTAATCGAATCCACTCACAATCAAATCAAATTTACTGCACCACTGACAGCAATTACCGCAGCCGTTGTCGGCGTAATTCTTAATTTGGCCCTCTTCTTTGCTTACCATGTACTATGGCCAAAAGGGTTTGAGGGGCAATTTGACTACATAGCTGCAGTAATAACCATACTCGCTTGTATTGCTCTCTTTAAATTCAATCAAAGTGTATTAAGAGTCATCGGTGCTGCTGCAATTTTAGGGCTTATCATTAAACTAAGCATATAAAAAAAGAGCAGCTCAAATGAGCTGCTCCTTTTTATCTATTTTTATACTGCAGCTTGGAGTCTAGAACTTGTATTAATTTCTACTGAAACGTGCACAATTTCCTCATGAATAGATAAGGCTTTTCTGACTTCATCTGCCGTGATATTTAAACTGCTTACATCTAGTGACAAGATACAAGAAAACTTACCTTTACCTACCTTCCATACATGAATATCAGTAATTACGATTCGGCTATCTAAGTCATCAATGACTTCCTGAATTTCTTGAACAACTGGATGTTCCATTTCAGCATCCAGTAAAGTTTTGCCTGTCTCGCGAATAAGCCCCCAAGACCAATGTGCGACTAGAAATGCACCTACAATACCCAAAACTGCATCTAAGAAATCCCAGCCAAAAAATTTACCTGCAAATAATGCAATGATCGCTAATACAGAAGTCACAGCATCTGCAACGACATGTAAGAAAGCCGCTTTCTGGTTTAAATCATGTTCATGATGCCCATCTTCATCATGGTGATGGTGTCCATGATCATGATGGTGATCATGTTCGTGGTGATGATGGTGATGATGCCCACTATCGTGTAGTAACCAAGCACAAATAAAGTTCACAGCAAGACCAATCACTGCAATTGATATTGCTTCGTTATAGTGAATATTGACGGGATTAAATAGGCGCTCCACCGATTGTATTCCCATAAACAATGCCACAACCATGAGTAAGATCGCACTAGAGTATCCAGCTAAAATTTCTATCTTCCATGTACCAAAACAGAATCGCTGATCTTGTGAATATTTACGTGCCATTCGGTATGCGAAATATGCTAAGCCCAATGCCAGCATATGTGAACTCATGTGCCAGCCATCTGCAAGTAAAGCCATCGAATTAAAGAACCAACCTCCAAAAATTTCAAAGACCATCATGACGCCCGTCAGGATTGTCGCAATTAAAATTTTCTTCTGCGCTAGCGGATTTCCTTCATCGAATTGATGCGTATGGTTGCTTTTAACATTACTTAGATATTGCATTTTTTTATGCCATCAATAATACTCCCCTACAGTATATTTAGTTTGGACAGAAATGCTATGTCTCATTTGCATCAAGACAAAAAAATTTTAAATCGGGTTAAGCGTATTCAAGGACAAATCAACGCCGTTGAGCAGAGTTTGGCCGACCCTAACAAATCATGCATAGAAGTACTGCAACAGGTCGCTGCAGTCCGTGGTGCTGTGAATGGATTAATGAATCAATTGATTGAAGCACATCTAAAAGAGCATGTAATCAAAGATAAAGATGCGATTAATAAAGAAGAGTTAAAAGAGTTTTTAGCATTACTCAGCCGCTATCAATAAAATGACATGATAAAAAATCTCTTTTCAATTTTTATAGACTTGATATGATGAGTACATCTTTATTGCTTAATAGTTTATATGCGACCCCGAATACGTAAGTTTTTAACTTCTCTTTATTCAACTCCAGATTCAAAAGCGCTCGAAATAAAGTTCAATTTAAGTCATCACTGTGACTTTGAACTTTTTAAAAGGTTTAAAAAAACCAACTGCCAAAGCATAAAAAATGCGATTCACAGTATCCTTTATGAGCGAGGCTATACAACTGCCGAAATCTCCGTATTAACAAACTAATTTTTAAAGTTAGCCTCATACTTTGTATGGGGCTTTTGCATTAATGATTACATTACTATTTTATTTCAACTCATAAAAAAGAGGTCTTTTGACCTCTTGTAGACTTTAATGACAGTGGTAATCACCTGTTTTGCTGTTAGTATGGCAACCTTGTTTATTTGTACCACCCGAATGCGCATTTGTATAAGTTACAAACATTCCCAGCACACAAACTAAAACTATTTTTTTCATTTTTGTATCTTCCCCGAGTTGAATAAAACTTTTAGATTATAGAATAACCAAGTTCCTTAGGACTTACGCATTGACGGATTCAAAAAAGTACTAAAATACTTTATAAAGTATCTGTGATCAGACGAATTAAACATGCT
>NZ_MELG01000131.1:0-2904 GCF_001767535.1 Acinetobacter sp. GWC1_38_13
AAATTGTTGCAATCGCAGCAGTTAAAGTTGTTTTACCATGGTCAACGTGACCAATTGTACCCACGTTTACGTGTGGTTTATTACGTTCAAACTTAGCCTTAGCCATTTGATTTTCCTCGTTTACGTCGACACCAGTTTAGAGAAAAACAACCCTGAAAAACTTTCTTTATCGACATTTGCCTAAAAAACTAGACACCTAATACTTGAAAAGCAGACTATAATAGCCTGCTTCTTTTTAAATCTTTGTAGAAATTCTACCAAGTTGTATATCTGGAGCTCTTATCGAGATTTGAACTCGAGACCTCTCCCTTACCAAGGGAGTGCTCTACCACTGAGCTATAAGAGCGATCTCTTCGATGGAGCGGGAGACGAGGATCGAACTCGCGACATGCAGCTTGGAAGGCTGCCACTCTACCAACTGAGTTACTCCCGCGCGTTGGTACTTAACCACTTCAATCGAAGCTAGATGGTGGTGAGAGAAGGATTCGAACCTTCGAAGCTTTCGCAACAGAGTTACAGTCTGCCCCCTTTGGCCGCTCGGGAATCTCACCATATCACACTTACACAGTGCTGTTCTTCACTCTAACACTCTACTACATTAAGATGGTGCCGGCACACGGATTCGAACTGTGGACCTACTGATTACAAGTCAGTTGCTCTACCAACTGAGCTATGCCGGCGTTTCTTAGTGTTTCGTACGTTTCGTATCGGAACGGTGTGCAGTTTAGCAAAACTCTCAGGCTATGCAAGCAGTTTTTTTATAAAAACTGCGAAAAACTCATAAAATCAAACCATTTGATGATAATTCAACCGCTTTGATCACTGCGCGAGCTTTTATTTGGGTTTCATTCCATTCTGATTCTGGATTTGAGTCTGCAACAAGCCCTGCTCCAGCTTGCACATATACTTTTTTATCACGAATCACACAGGTACGAATCGCGATCGACATATCCATTTCACCATGCCAACCCAAATATCCAACAGCACCACCAAATACACCACGCTTAACTGGTTCTACTTCATCAATGATTTCCATTGCACGAATTTTAGGTGCACCTGAAAGTGTGCCCGCAGGGAATGTCGCTTTAAATACATCAAGCGCATCGACATCATCTCGAACCTCACCCTGTACATTTGACACGATATGCATCACATGTGAGTAGCGCTCAATCACCATACGATCAGTGACTTGAACCTTACCAATCTTTGAAACCCGACCAACATCATTTCGTCCAAGATCAATCAGCATTAAATGTTCTGCAATTTCTTTTTCATCAGCCAATAAATCTTGCTCTAAAGCCAAATCTTCTTCTTTAGTTTTTCCACGTGGTCGAGTGCCTGCTAAAGGACGTACTGTTGCGATACCATTCTCCAAACGAGACAAAATCTCAGGAGATGAACCAACAATATGAAAAGGCTTCTGATCTGTCAGTGTTTGTCCTTGTACCAAGAATAAATAAGGTGAAGGGTTTAAATGACGGAGTGCACGATAAACCTGTAATGCTTCACCATCAAAATCAGAAACCATACGCTGACCAGGTACCACCTGCATCACATCACCAGCACGAATGTACTCTTTTACCTTCTCAACGGTTGCAAGGAACTTCTCTTTACCTGTAATAGATTCAAAATGAGGAGCAGAATGCGGCTTTGCTTGCAGACTTACAGGTGTTGCAAGTAATTGTTCAAGTTGATCTAATTTTTGTTGTGCCTGTTGATAGGAATTTTCTTGACTCACATCAGCATGATGAATCAAAAACAACGTATCTTTCAAATTATCAAAAACAATAACTGTTTTAGATAGCATTAACCATAAATCGGGTAAAGACACAGGATCAGCCGTGGGAACGTTTTTAAGTTTAGGTTCAATATAACGCACTGCATCATAACCAAGATAACCAACTAAACCGCCAGTAAAGCTTGGTAAATCAGGCAACTCATTTTGAGTCGGCACTTTAAATTGTTTTTGAAAATCACGTATATATTGGAATGGATCACTACATTCTTGTTGAATAACAGAACCATCCAACTGTTGAATAGTCAAGATTCCTGCATTGCAAGAAAAAACTGTCGACTCTCCCAACCCAATCATGGAATAACGCGCCCAGTTCTCCCCACCTTCAACAGACTCAAACAAATATGCTTGTTTGTGTTCTTTGAAGCGCGCAAAAACAGAAAGCGGAGTTTCGGTATCCGCTAAACGTTGACGGTATACAGGAATAGTGTTGTAGCCTAATGATTTTAACTGTTCGAATTGTACTAAGGTAGTCATGAATATTCTCTATGGTTTCGATTTAATCTGCGTTTAGTTTTAATGCTGCTTTAATCCCGCCATCGAAAAACCATACTCATTTTCATGCCCTTCTCCTCACCTGATCTTCATCTACCAATTCTACCAAACTATCTATCACTTGTTGTGGTTGGCAGTCATAGATACTTTCTCCATGATTATAGCCATAGCTGACCACAATACAATCTATACCTGCACGTCTTGCCGCTTCAACATCATTACTTGAATCGCCAATCATCAAGGTTTCAGAAGCCAGAGCATTTTGCTGCTGCATACAATGTAACAATGGCAATGGATGTGGTTTGCGCTCAGCCAAGCTGTCACCTCCAATTACCATTTTAAAATAAGCACTCAATCCCAAAACATCGAGAATACCTCGAGCCAAGTGTTCAGGCTTATTGGTTACACATGCCATCGTTATTTGATGTGTTTGACAATACTGTAAAAATTCCAACACCCCTGCATATACTTTCGTGTCGACACATAACTCCTGTGCATAGATTTCAACAAATGTATCAAGTAAATGATTGAGTTGCTCTGGATGAACATCTCCAAATAAATGATCAAGCACCGTTTCACACAACTTTGCAGCGCCTTTTCCAACCCAAGCTCGA